>JAJYTM010000060.1 GCA_021793035.1 Microcaldota archaeon | reverse complement strand
AAAGATTAATATAGCTATTTATACCAGAAGGCTATCATCTTGATTGATAACTTAAATTTTCGGTGCGTCATATGATAAGTGCTATAGTTGCATCTTTGGACAAGGATAATCTGCTGATATCTCCTACCACTGCTGAAGATCTGCCTTCGTTGAATGGCAGGCGCATAAGGTACGTAGATTCAAGCGACAGGATCTGGCCGGGCAAGATAGTCGGCATAGACGGCGAATTTCTTGTTGTGGTCTTCGACAAGTTTCCCAGCGGCCTTGGGCAAGGGCAGCTGATAGACATACTTGACGACAGCGAAGATATAAACTATCTGGAAAAGTGAATTGCGGCTGATTATTGCATCATTAAGGTTCACGGTGAGCTGACAAAATTTGCCGTGATAGTGCCGTTTGTGCTTACTGTCATGTTAGCATACTGGGACGCCGATGATAGGGTAATATTGCTTGTGCTCCAGCTGGAGAAGGCGTAGCCTGCCGGAGGCACGGCATATACCTGGTACTTGCCAGGCAGCTCAAGGACGTGCGTATTGTTTGGGTATATCACGCCATTGAGCGATATGTGGCCCGCGCTGGGGCTGTCATAGAGCGTGACGCTGTGTATATTTATGTCGGCGCTGAGGAAATCCTCCTCGGAAGTGCCTGTGGACCTGTATACCGCTGCGCTGCACGAGCTGATTGAGCTCGAGCTGCATATCCCATAGTTTATATTGAAAGAGTCGGTAAGCAGAGAGCCTAGCGGAGGAGCGGTGCTTCCGCTTATTGCTGCCTTACACAGTATAAGCGAGCCCTGCGGCGCTATGGTTGGCGTGCAATTACCTGTCCATGTTGCTGTACCTGAAACGCCTAGGCCGGTTGTTGTGGCGGCAAACGAATTGCTAGGCATGTATATCGGTGCGCCCAGGTTATTGCTGAAGAGCACTATGTACTCTATGGGGTGCGTGGATGCCGCAGCAGTCGCTATGGCTTCGGCGCATGGGAGCGCAGGCTCTATGTTGCATGACGATTGTATGTACGAAGAAGCGGGCTTGGAGAATGAGAGCACGAATATCATAGAAACGAACAGCGCTATTATGAGCATCGCCCACGAGTATGTTATGAGCATCTCTACTGCAGATTGCTGCTTCAAACGTGTCTGGCATGCGGGAGAATGCCGCAATCCATGCAATATCCGCTCCATATCACAACACTTTATTAACCTAATCAATCTTACACAATAATAATATTTGCTGTAGTATGCATATAGCATAATGCGTGCATGCATCCAATTTTAATCTCGTGCGGATATGGTCAAGATTAGCATTATAGTACCGGCCTTGAACGAAGGCAAGTACATAAAGAATACACTGGAGTCGCTCTCTAAGCAGAGCTTCAGCGACTTTGAAGTGATAGTGGTAGACGGGGGCAGCACTGACGGCACATGCAGAGTGGCGCAGAACTATGCAAGGATAGTCAAACAGTCAAAGAAGGGCATAAGCCTGGCGCGCAACACAGGCGCTGCGCACGCGAAAGGCGAAATACTGTTCTTCACCGATGCCGATACCGTAATAGGCAAAGACACATTGCGCAGCATCTACAACCTTTTCAGAGATAAGAGCGTAGCAGTCGCTACCGGCCCAATACTGCCTAAGGAAAAGGTAGGCTTAGCGGTCAGGATGCTTTATGCATTCAATTACAGGTCATTGGTGAAATTCTCAATGCTCATAGGCAAACCGTCATTCGTGGGCTCTAACATAGCAGTCAGGCGAAGCGCATTCGAGCGCATACACGGATTCAACGAGTCATACCACACATACGAAGACTGCGACATGACGATGCGTGCAGGCTGCAAAGGCCGGGCCGTATACAACGAAGAGATAAAAGTATACAGCAGCGCAAGAAGGATTGTTAAATGGGGCATTGCAAAGTACCTTGCTTTCACGATACCAAACATGCTGAATTTCTATTTCAGGGACAGCCCTTCTAAAAACTATGAGCCGATAAGGTAAAACCGCCATAAAAGGTTATTTATATTTTGCTGTCAAAAGTTTCTTTTAATAGGCAGAATCCAAATTCTACTAAGGTGTATAAAATGAAAATAAGTGAACTCAAAGCCGGAGCAAGCAACGTGACCATTCAGGCTAAAGTAGTAAAGAAAGATGACCCGAGGGAAGTAGTTACCAAATATGGCAAGAGGCTGAGCGTTGCAAACATAACGCTTGAGGACGATTCAGGCACAATACCCATGTCATTGTGGGGCAACGACATAAGCAAGGTCAGCGAAGGAGATACAATAGAGATAGTGAACGGGTACGTGAATGAATTCAGGGGTTCGCCGCAACTGTCCACAGGCAAGTTCGGCAAGATAAACGTGATAGAGAAGGGCAGCGGTTCTGAAGTGGAGCCCGGCGAGACAGAGGCGTACGATTCCGCGGAAGAGCTCCCTGGAGACTCAACGGAAGACGAATAAACTACCAGATCTTTTTAGGCAAGGCGGCTGGCCAAGTGCCAGTCGCTCTAAACCCTTTTCCTCAAATATGCCGCATGTTCAATGCAGTCATATATCTGACTCGTAGTTCTTGACGTATGGTTCTGTGCACACGCTGGCATTGTTGTTTATTGCATGGCATATCTGCGCGGTCATGACGTCCGCAGCGCCAACTATTCCCTGTGATATCTCAGTGCTCGGGTTCTTCAAATCACTGATTATAGTGCTCCAGTTATCGCCCCTGAGAATCAGCGGCTCAGCCATCGCCCCTATCTCAACCGAGTAGTTGCCGTAATCCACCACAGGTATCGGGTAATTCGGCTTTCCCGTATATTCCTCTGAGTAGTAGACGACGACATTGTTATATTGGGACGGTACGGTCTGCAAGGGCTCATAATTGTTTATCGTGCTATTGAATATGTTCTTCGCTATCTCAAAATCCGTGAAGTTTATCACATTGCTGGAATAGTGCGAGTTGTAGAACGTGAATGTAGGCGTGTAGGGTGCATAATCGACTGCGCTAGACGTCATATAGTGCAGCTCTGTGAAGTTGCCGAAGCGCATCAGTGCCAATATTAGGCTCCATCTAGTGACAGCGCAGAAAGGGCAGTAGTCTGCGCCTACATAGAGCACCATCGGCTTTCCATTGGCGCCTACTAGCAACTTGTTGCTATTTGTAACGAACGGAAGCGCTCCCTTTGGCCCTACTGGCACCGTACCTATACCTATGTTATCCGCAAGAGAGGCATTCTGCGCTATGCCATAAAGCTGCGATAGCACCGCATTGCTGGTCATGACATTGTCATATCTGGCTAGCCAACTAAAGTTTTCTAAAGAATTGAAATAGTATGCAGTCGCAGCAAGAACAACTGCAGCCAATATTATCACAGCAAGGTATTTCGATCTCTTGTCCATCAAACCACAACTTTTTCAAAGTAGCTAAGCAATACTATATATTCGAAACAAAAGGGCTAAATACCATAGCTGATAAAGCTATACGTGATGGTTCTAAGCTACGATTAGTTATGGGGTTGTAGCGTAATTTGGCAGCGCAGCAGGCTCCAGATGTTTATTGTTTTGAAATGAGCTCACGCGATGATTAGGATCTGGAAATACGAACCATGAAGTTACCTGCTGATCTGGGTTCAAATCCCAGCAACCCCAA
>JAJYTM010000059.1 GCA_021793035.1 Microcaldota archaeon | reverse complement strand
CTTTTCCGCAACCAGGCAATCAAGACCGTCGAGGGAGTGTTCCAGAACTTTGGCTTCCTTACCATAGATACACCAGTTTTTGAGTCCCTAGACATTCTCAGGGCAAAAGGGTCAATAGGCGAGGACAACAAGCTAATATATGAGCTCAAGAACGAGAACTTAGGCTTGAGGTATGACCTCACGGTATCGCTGGCAAGATATTATATAATGCACAAGAACCTTCCGCTGCCTTTCAAGAGGTACTATATAGGTAAAGCATACAGAATGGACGAGCCGCAGAAGAACAGGTACAGGGAATTCACACAGGCCGACGTGGACATTGTCGGGGGCGACTACGGCTATACAGATGCAGAGGCGATAGCTGCAGTGTGCAGGGCATATGAAAGCCTTGGAGTGAACTACGAGGTCCACATAAACGACAGGAGGTTCATAGACGCATTGCTGAGGGCTTTCGGCGTCAAGCCGGACCTCAATGTTGGGGTGTACAGGCTGATAGACAAGCTGGACAAGCGCAGCTCCGATGACGTGTCGAAGATGCTGCTAGAGCTCGGGCTCGGAAAGGACCAGGTCGACAGCCTCATGGGCATCGTGACACGCGGCGGCAGCAATGATGAGAAGCTAGGGTACCTGCTGGAAGTGACAAAAGACGATGCGGAGCTGAAGGAATTCCGCTTGCTTCTGGATCTGCTCGGCCAATACAGCCTCAGGGGCGCAGTGATTGTGGATTTTGCACTCGTGCGCGGCATAGACTATTACACTTCTACAGTCTTCGAATTCAAAAGCGCCAACAAGGACATGAAGGTATCTATAGGTAGCGGCGGCAGGTACGACAAGCTCATTGGTCTGTATTCCGGCAAGGATGTCGGCGCAGTGGGTGCATCGATGGGGATAGACAGGATATTGGACCTCCTAGATGCAGGCAGCTCGCTCAGGTATACATACGCCCAGGCTATAGTCAGTTATATTAAGCAGGACAATTATACTTACGCACTAGACGTCGCGAACAGACTGAGGAAGGCAGGCATAAACACGGACATCAATAACTCTGCAAGGAACCTTGCGAACCAGCTCTCATATGCGAATTCCCTAAGGATAAGGTACGCAATAATAGTAGGTGATGCGGAGCAGAAGGAGGAGAAGGTTAAGGTAAAGGATCTGGTCAGCGGCGAGGAATCAGTAGTGAGTGTTGACGAAGCAATACAGCAGCTTGTTAAAAATGGCGATTAAATGGCAAAAAAATCCGATTTGGACCTTGTTACTGAGGAAAAGATACGCTCTGGAGGAGTGTTGGTAAAGCTCTATTTCGACATACAGGATAAGGACAAGGACAAGCTGCAGCCACTCATGACCGACCTGATAAACAACCGCCTTCTCAAATCCAAGGGGGTTGTATACTGCTACGGCAAGATACTCGACCCCATAGGCAAGGACGATCTCTACATAACCAGCGCAATAGTGACTGTGCTGACGGACAGCATCGGTGCGCTCATAAACATCATGTTCAACTATGCACCCGCGGGGCTCGAAATACTAAAGCCGGAGAAGGAGGTGTTTATAAAGACATCAGAGCTGCAGTCAGTGCTGCTCGACATATCAAACATATCGCTAACGTATTCCAAGTATATTCTCGAGAAGGTAATGGATAAGAACGAGGCGGAGATGATAAGGAAGCAGCTGGACAACAGGGCCGAGATGGGCAAGAGACTCATTGATGACTTCAAGGATGACAAGGCTCAGGAGTCGAAATAGCTGCGCTTGAAGCTCAGGCTGAGCCTGTGGAGCGCTTTCTCCTTTTCAATTGGCTCGAGCTTTGAGCCCTCAACTATCCCCTTCAACGACTCGACCACATCATCATATACGTGCAGATTTATTTCGTACGGTATGCGGTCCTTGCCGCCTAGATTGTAGGCATACATCGTCGGGTCGCGCCTGTATATCTCCTTATCGTATATGAGCGATGATATGATAGCCAGGGAGCGCAGCGTTTTCCTTCCAATGCCCTTCGTGCCAAGCAGCTGCTCGTAGTTCTCAGGCTGCATTTCATTTGCATATGCAAGCGCCTTCTTCGCCCTATCGCTTAGATCCGTGGGGAGTATCTTATGCCTCGATGGGAGCGCATACGGAGAGCTGCAAACTTTGAGCAATTCCTTTATGTCGTCCTTTACCGCTGCGACGGAAGACTCCCTGACTGCAGAATTTTTTTCGAAGGTCAAGTCAGTAGTCAGCTTGCTGCCTCCTTGGACACCCATGTTGGTTTCGTTCGCTATGTCATTCCTATCCACTGCTGCGCCGAGAACTTGGAAGCGCACTGCCATCGAGGTGCTGTCCTGCATCGCCTGCTGCACTATTGCCCATGCACCACTCTTCGACATCACGAATGTGTGATGGTATATGCTTATGTCATCATAGACCAGCGCAGAATCTATCTTTGCTATCAGTTTGCTGTATCTTATGAATTCTTCTGCCTTGCTGCCTATGGACAGGTAATCCGCACCCAAAACTATCTGCTCGGGAGTCTTGGTGCCTTCCTTGCCTTTCCCTCCTGCTATGTATATGTCAGAATTGCGGTTCAGGGCTTCTTTCAAGGCACCCATCGTAACTGTAGTGGCACCGCTGCTGTGCCAGTCATAGCCTATGGTGTTTGAAAGTGCCTGCAGCCAATACGGATCGGCAAGCCTGTTCACCAGCTCGTCGGGGCCGTATTCATCCATGATCGCCCCTGCTATTATCCCGGAGAGCTTTACCATTCTTGGGAACAGCCATTTCGGGGCCCTGCCCCCATGCAATGGCAGGTATGTCACTCTTTGCATAATTGAATTTGGAGATTGGCGATAATAATACTTTGCATTGCTTCTTTGACTGTATAGGCGATATATGTCACGGCGCGCTGTATCCAGAGTACCAGTTGCTCGTGTATGTGACACCATTAGCCATGCCGTTGTTGCCGTTGCCGCTGTAATCATTCGCGTTGCCATTTAATGGGTACCATGCAACAAGGTTCTGTATCCTTATCGGGGCGCCCCCTATGCCCTCTTGGTAGAGGGCTCGTATGCCATTGGCTGAAAGCGCAGCGTTATAGACTTGGACATTCGATATTAATCCATCAAATTCATAACTGGTATACCCACCATTCCACAACGTAGCTGCTCCTATCAGAAATTGAGTAAAGGGAGTATTAGCGGTAAATGCTTCGCTGACGCTATTCAAACTGCCGCCGCTACCTAGATAAGCATTCTGAGCTACGCCATTATATGAGTATGCGACAAAAGACCACCCGGACGGTTGGTAGGGGGTTAAATCTTGACAAGTGCACCAGGTATCAACCCACACATGTCCGGGCGGCGACGTGCCGCTGCAACTTGTTCCTACTGCAGCATAGAAGTTTTCACCCGTGCACACATTGGTACCATATCCAAATATGCCAATACCACTGCTAGCTGGTTGCCAATCTGTGGTAAAGAACCACGCGGTTACTGTTCTTTGTTCATTTCCTGTCGGTATATTTGGTATGTTTGCAACGATATAGCTGCTTTGCCCATTGAACTGCGCAGCATACTGCGGCAGCTCGCCGTTGCACTCGCCCTCTATGGATATGAAGTTTGTTGTGCCTGCTCCTTCTGGCCTCACCACCTGGCATGAGCCTGGCGAAGCTTTGGGGGCGAATGTCATGGGAT
>JAJYTM010000058.1 GCA_021793035.1 Microcaldota archaeon | reverse complement strand
ATCTAAAAGGGTATTGCAGATATATAAGAATAACTTCGCTTCTACTATAGATATGTATAAGAATCAGCTGTCCTACCTGCTGCCAAAAGAACCGAGCGCCGAAATGTTAATGGTAGTCTTGGATTACAATGCCTCAGTCGGGGGCCTGGTAAGAAGAAATTTGGATAAAATAGACCTTCATGGCAACATCGCCGAACTGCCCAAGGTGTACGCGGCGTATAAGCTTTTTGCAAGCGAGGTGCACGACGACCTGTACAAAAAGACCGGGGAATTAATAATTAATTTGCAGAAGATGGTAATGTTGAGGCAGAACCAATAGAAAGGCTTAAATATCAAAAAAACTAAAATAATGTATTGTTACTGTTCCGTTTCAGAGGCCTTGTTATGGAGAAAAAAACCAAAAATAAACGTTTCCTTAAAAGTAGCAGGAGGGCGACAAAGAGTATGGCGAAAGTAGGCAAAAAGAGCGTGAAAGCTAAGGTAACAAAACGCGTGCAACACACACCCAAGGCAGTTAAAGTTAATGATAAGAAGGTAGAACTAAGGCATAGCACAATGAAGAACGTGCAGATAAAACCGAAAAATGTGTTGAGGAACGCAGAAAAACCTGTGCAGAAGAGAGAGGGTAAAGTAAACAAGTACATCCCATCGCCAAAAGAAACAAAAGAAGCCCTGAACGTACTGTTCGCAAATGATTTTGCAGTTGACTATCTAAAGAAGAATGTTAATAAGAGCGCCTTGGACGTGCTTTCACTGCTGCAATCGCCCAATACAGATGAAGCAATAGCGATGCAGTTGGATATGAAGGTCAACTCAGTAAGGAGGATATTGAATATAATGCAGGGGTACGGCATAACCAACTATTACGTAGCCAAGAACACCAACGGATGGCTTTCTTTCGCATGGTATGTAAATACTGGCAAGATAAGCTCCTTCTTTGATTATATAAAGTCGATGAAGGGCGATGAGTATTCAGTAATAAAAGAGGACTGTAATGATTATTTTGTATGCAATAAATGTTATAAGGACGATAGCATAATATTTACCTTTGACGCTGCATACGAAGCTGGCTTTAAGTGTGGTTCTTGTGGAGGGAAGTTTGACATGATAAACAAGAACGACGCAATGGAATTGATAAACCAGGATAGGCAGAAGCAAGAAGCCGCACTTCTGAGTTTGAGAGCCAGTGCAGAGAACCAATCCATAAATATGGCATTGCCGCTGCCACAGCAGAAAAAGCAGTTCAAGTAGTCGTATTTGACGCGTTATTAAATATTTTGCCTTTATATTATACGTTAACGTTTTTTGCAATTGTAGCGAGGTAGGGTAGTCTGGAGTGCCCGCCGGGCTCATAACCCGGAGACCGGTGGTTCAAATCCATCCCTCGCTATCAAGGAACACAGACCCCACAGTTCCACTATTCGTGCTTTTATATTTATATATAACAAATAATAAAAAGGACGTAAATAGTAAATAATATAAAAAAAAATAAAAGCCGGCGTTCTCAAATATTACCGGAACTGTGGGGTGCTGACACGGAGTCTGAAAACTTCTTTGATGTTGTGTGGCAGATATGGCAGAAGGAAAAGGTTTCGAATGAACTCCAGGAAGTCCCTAAGGAATTCTATGAAGACAGTATGTCGTTCATAGCAAAAACCAAAGCCAACGATGAACAGTCAAACACAACAAAAGAAAACACGATAAAAATACTGTACAATATATATGAACTTAGAAAAAAGAAGGTGTTGCTTTACATTGCATACAAAAAGCAACTTCCGCAATCGGTCCCCAAGATTGATATGGGCCTGTATAACCAGATATCTGAAGTCTACAATAAAGCCAAGCTTGAACTCAATTCAGAGAGAAACAATTTTATAGTATTGCAACACATACCTAAAATAATACTTCCTTCCGGCACACAGATAGGTCCGTTTGAAAAAGATGATACTGTATTGATAAATGACGAAGAAGACGAAAAGTTCCTGCTCAACAATAACATTTGTAAAAAGATTTGAAGGGATCTATATGAAAATTGGAAAAGAGATCACAACATTCTGCCCAAAATGCAACAAGCACACTGTTCATACTGTAAAGCTATATTCAAAATCGCCTGGGTTCGGCATAGGGCTTAACGTTGGCAACAGAAGAGCACTGAGGAAAAGGCTGGGATACCACGGCAAGGTAAAAGGTCAGGCCACATCATACAAGAACTCAAAAAGGCAGAAGGCGATGCTTAAGTGCAAAGAATGCAGCTACACTGTAGAGAGAGTGCTGGGCACAAGGACGAAGAAGAAGCTTGAGATAGCAGCTGCACAAGTGTGAAGATGGAATACAAACAATATCCGCCACCAAACAGCCTCGCGTTGGCAAAGATAGAGAAAATAATGCAGTTCGGCGCATATTGCAAGCTTCTCGAATATAACAACATTGACGCATATCTGCCTATACGTGAAGTGTCTTCTGGATGGATAAAGAACATACACGAATTCATACACGAGGGGCAGACGGTAGTATGCAAGATAATCTATATAGATAGGGATAAGGGCACTATAGACATATCGCTTAAAAAAGTAACGAGCAAGGAGTCGAAGGACAAGATGGGCGCGTTTAACCTTGACAACCGCCTTAAGGCACTATGCCAAAGGGCATTCAAGGAGGTAAAACTCCCAGTGCCGCAGCGCAACGAGATAAACGATTACATAATGTCGCAGTTCAAGAGCTATACTAAATTTGTAAAGGCGCTTGGCGAAGAAAGTGAATCCACTGGCGCCGCAGAAGAAATCAAGGTCCCTAAGAGGTTCAAGGAAGCAGTCCTCAGAATAATAGAGGCGAGCAGGCAAAACAAGAAATTCATAGTAGCGTACGACCTGTCAATGTCGACGCAAGACACAATGAACGGAATTGACAACCTTAAAGACGTGCTCCATGGCATAAGCGCAGCAGGGGTTGAAGTGAGCTACGTCAGCGCGCCAAAGTACAAGCTCATGGCAGAGGGCACCGACTACATGGACGCCGAAGAGAAGATAAAGGATGCAGTAAACGTGATCAAAAACAAGCTAAAGGCTGGCAGCTTCAATATTGAAAAGGAAAAACTTAAAAAAGAGAAAGAAGACATAATGAACAGGCTATAGCCAAACCTTACGGTGTTAATGTTGTCAGACCTAATGAACGAAACCATAATATTGAAGAAAAAGGGCATTAAAGTCCATAGCCCTATACTTATCGTGGGCCTACCCGGCATAGGCAGTGTCGGCAAGATTGTTGCAGAACATTTGAAGAGCGAATTCAAGGCTACAAGGATAGCAACGCTCTACTCGCCCCATTTCCCGCATCAGGTAGTCATGACAAAGAGCGGCGGCATACGCCTGGTAAGCAACAAATTCTACCTTATAAAGCACAAGCCAAACGACATAGTGCTGCTCACTGGTGATTTTCAAGCGCTTTCTCCGGAGGGCCAATATGAGGTCAACGCAAAGATAGTAAAGTTCTTCAAGAACACGCTCAATGGCAAGTTCATATACACTCTTGGCGGCTACGTATCTGGCGAGACCAACATATCAAAGCCGAGAGCCTTCGGCAACGCCACCGGAAAGGACGTGGTAAAAGAATTCAAGGGCAAGAATATAATATTCGGCAAATCGAGGGGCACAATATATGGCTCAGCCGGCATGCTTCTCGCATTTGCGAAGATGTACGGGTTGCATGGCCTATGCGTGATGGGCGAGGTCGGCTTCATGGACTTTGATGCCTCGGCAGCAAAGATAGTCATGGAGGTAATGGCCGAAACGTTGAAGCTCAAGATAAACATGAAGAACATGGACGACATGATAAAGAGCGCCGCTAACGCCGTAAAAG
>JAJYTM010000002.1 GCA_021793035.1 Microcaldota archaeon | reverse complement strand
CATGCCCGGCGATACCTCCTGGAAGCTATACAGGTCGAGGCGCTCGCCTATGGTCCTGTGATCAGCATCAGGGAGGCCGGACCAGTCGGACTTCTTGACTACCGAAACGTCTATCCTCTTCTCGCCCACCTTGGCCTTCGCCCTGCCCTTCTCTGCAGGCTTCGCCGAGTTGCCGTAGCTGTGCGACTGCTCTGATAGAGGATGGCCCTTTATGTCAAGGCTGAGCTGCTTGTTCCATCCGAATGGCGCGGATATGACTTCCATTGACTCGCCCGCATGCTCGCCCGCATAGCCCTCCATGAACTTGAACAGCTCCATCGACCCTTCTATGCCCTCCAGGTTGCTGCTCAGGTGCGCGAACGGGTATAGGACCATTTTGTGCAGCTTCTGCTTCTTCGCAAAGCCCATGCTCTCCTCTATGGCTGCCTTCGCTTCCGCCTCCGTATCCCCAGATTCTATCGATACCATTATCACTAGCGCATCCGATACCTCCTTGCTCTTGTAGTCAGCGGGCTCGTACGCGCTCGCCTCCGGCTTGACCAACTTGAACTCTATCCTATTCACGTCTAATTGCAGTACTTTCATATAGAACACTTCTGATATACGCTTGAACATGAAGCAGGAAGCAACACGCATGCTGCAACCGCTCTTATTATTTCAGGAATAGTCTTTAAAGGCTTGACAGGCTTCGCCAGTTTCGGCAGTCTTGCCAGCCATAAATAGCCATGGCTCGGTAGTGATTCTGAATTGCCTATACTGTTTGGAAGGCATCGCTTACCATTGCCATCACGCACATCAATAGTCTTTCCTCCCCTAACCTTTTTAACCCTTTTGTGCAGAAATGCCGCTAGGGCTTTATCCTGTACTGCGAGCCCCTCCATACTATGCCTTCCTTCCTTCTCGCAGCTAGCAGGTTCGCTATGTATATGAAGTTCATTATCGGGAATATCGCAGCTATGTAAAGGCCGCGCTTCTCCGCCCTTGCGTAAGTCCTCGCCAGCGAGAGGAAGAACGGGAGGAGCAGCACCGCCATGTATGGGCTGTAGTATATGGCGAGCACTATGCCCGATATTAACAATAGTATGTTAGACACGTACGATAGCATTCCGTATAGGAATGTCTCCTTGTATCCGAGCAGGGTGAGCGCCGTCTGCCTGTTGGACCATTCAACGAACTTTGAGAAATTATCATCAGAAGGCACATACACTATCCTCTTGTAAACGTAGTAAACCTTTTGCTTCTTGGCTCTCACGAGCTTCGTTATCGCTATGTCATCAGATACGTTGCCCTTGAAGAACCTGAGGCCCTCCCTGTCGAGAAGATCGCTCCTGAACGCCATCGATCCCCCCCATGCGAATCGCGTTATCTCTGATTCCATCAGGCCGTCGCCTACGAAGCCCCACAGCATCTTTACCTTAGCCCAGACGCCCGATGAAGGCACCGGGTCGAACAGCGGGAATGCCGTCGAAACGCCTATGCTGGGATCCTTGAGCGGCTCCACCAGCATGCGCAGCCAGCTCCTCTTGCAGTATATGTCCGAATCGGCTATCACGAAGGCGTCGTAGCCCCTGCTCTTCGATACTGCTGCGGCTATCGCCCTGACCTTGCCGCTGCACTTGCTGCATCTGTAATCGTTTATCATGTATTTCAGGCCTGACGCTTTTATTATGGGCAGGGCAGCATCGCCCTCAGAGTCGACAACCGCAAGTATGTCGTAGTTCCCATTGCCGTAATCCTGGGATTTGATAGACTCTATGCCGCGCTTCATGTCTATGTCCGCCCCCTTGCACGGCAGTATGACAAGAGCTTTGAGTTTCTTGCCCTTTGCAGGGGCGGGCTTCCTGCTTTTCCTGGGCGCATAGAACTTGACTATGTTTGAGAATATGAGCAACGCCCAAACAAGGAACATGAACCCAAGGTATGCATAGAAAAGCATGATCAATGCCGGGGAATATGCCTGAAGCACCATATGCACCGTTTACGAATTTGTCTTCATGAACTCTATGTTCGCATCTATCTTTTCAAGCACCTTGGGCACGCTCTTCTTTATGTCGTCGCGCATGTTCTTCCTGTTGGCGAAGAACGCTGCAATCTCTTTCCTTACCGCGGGGTCGCTCTGCAGGGACAGCGAATCGACATACCTGCCCAGCATAAGCGTGGTCGTTGGGTACTTCTTCATGAGGTAGTGCCAGTTCTCCCTGATCCAGGGCCATATGTAGTTGCGCCCCGTTGGGCTGCCCGCTATGATCGAGGGTATTATGAAAGAATCCTGCATCCTTACTTCATTGGATAGGGACAGCTCGAAGGCCTTCTTTATCAATGCCGGGGATTTCTGCATGCCCAGGGCAACAAGTATGGAACGCTTCTCTTCTTGTGACTCGGTGCGCTTGTACAGCCTCACAAGCTTGTCGAACGTGGCTGCGTTGCCGTTCCATGCTGCAGCAACGTATATTCCTGCGTGTATGTCAGGATTTACCTTCTTGCCCGCAATTATCCTGGCGAATAGAGCATTAGATTTGCCTACCACAGGAGCGAATTCCGCAACCCCTAGGCTAGATATTGTGCTGTTCCTAAGGTCGCGTTCTTGGGGTGTGTCGTTCGGCCTGGTCTGCCATCCAAGCTCTGAGTATTTGAGCTCGGCAAATCTCTGCTTCGCATTCTTGAGCCCGGTAGAGAAGCTCTCATAGTAGCAAAGGGAGTACAGGAAGTTGAGCTGTTCGCTTAGCAGCAGGCTGGCGGGAGTGCCTGCGTCGAACATGTACTTGCTTATGTATGCGACATATTGGTTGAGCGCCATCCTGCCCGACCTTACCAGGTAGAACAGGTCGTTGAGTATGCCCCACGAGTCAATCCCTAATAACTTCTTTGCTGCTGCCGCGATGCCTAGGCTGGTGAGCATGTCTTCACCATAAAGCACACGATAAACGCCCTTCTGGCCGAAATTCAGCTTTGCCCATTGCGTGTCAGAGGCGCTTATGCTAGCTGCGGGCTTGTCTATAAGCATGAAGCCGGTGCTGCCTTTCGACAGTTTATAGTGGACAGGAACGGGCCATATGTCCTTGCTGTGCATGCGCTTAGACAGGAAAGACCTGTTCTGCTTGACTGATATGCTGCTGCCTTTCCTGCTTACGCGCAGCTCCGGATACCCGGCCTTAGTGACCCATCTATCTATCATATAGTTTATGCGCTTTCCAGAGCCGAGCGCTTTGGAGGCCTTCTCCAGCGAGTCCCAGAGGTCCTCCTTAGCGGCGTTGGAATATGCGTGCGCCTTGAGGTACATGTTCAGACCCTTCCTGAAAGCGGCCTCGCCGACGTAATCGTTCACCATGTTAAGCACGCTCGCACCCTTCTGGTAGCTTATGGCGTCGAACAGCGCGTCTATCTCCCCTGGGGTCTTCACGTCGACGTTTATCGGGTGCGTGGCCTTCAGCTGGTCCTGGACGAGCGCCTGCCCGATGTTATCGCTGATGAAATCCTCATATGCATGCCATTCGGGGAATTCGTGGTCGCGGGCCTTGAAGCTCATGAACGTCGCGAAGCTCTCGTTGAGCCAGAGGTCGTTCCACCATTTCATCGTGACGAGGTCGCCGAACCACTGGTGCGCAAGCTCATGCGCGACGACATCAGCTATGTATCTCCTTATCTTCAAGGAGGAATCGCTGTTGCACAGCAGAGCCACCTCCCTGAACGTTATGGCGCCCCAGTTCTCCATGGCGCCGGCGGCGAAATCAGGTATTGCAAGAAGGTCCACTTTCGGCATAGGGTAGTCTATTCCGAAATATTTCTGGTAGAACGCTATGAACCTCTTCGCATAATCCAGGGCGATGTGCGCGTCCTTGCCCTTCCCCGGAACAGTGAGAACGCTTATTTTCAGCTTGCCAAGGTTGCCTGAAACCCTGTCGTACTTCCCCACGCCGAGGTACACCAAGTATGTAGACATCTTGGGCGTTGTCTCGAATGAGACCCTCTTTTTCGACGCTGACATGTCTTTCACGCCCCTGACGGGCATGTTCGATACGGCTTCGAGCCCCTTGTCTATTACCATCGATATGTTGAACGTTGCCTTGAATGAGGGCTCGTCGAAGCAGGGGAACGCGTTCCTTGCGCTCGTAGATTCGAAATGCGATGAGAGCATGTATCTCTTCTCTGAGCCCTTGTAGTAGTAGCTCCTGTAGAAGCCGCACATGTTGTCGTTATGTATGCCCGTGAACGATAGCTCAAGTTCCGCCTTTCCCGATATCGCATTGCTGAACGAGAATGTGACAGTCTCTCTTTTGCTGTCGTAGCTTACCCTGGCCCTCTGCTTTGACTTGCCTGACGATACGTATGCGCTCTTGATTTTTATCTCTTTGGAATTCATGCTTATCGATTTCGTAGGCTTCGCTATTGCAACACTTACGGTTTCCTTGCCGGAATACGCAAATTTGACTAGGTCTGGCGTCAGCTCGATATCGTAATTTGATGGGCGCACGTTGCCGCCCAGTATGCTATATTCTTCCATAGAATCTAAGCTACTCACTCATGCAACCTATAAAAATCTTTATAGGAGAAACAGAGAGCCGCGCACAAAACTGCGGCGCTCGCGCTCTCCGGCATAGTTGATTGCTTATGCGATGCCTTCTCGGAAGGCTTACTTGAGCCTTGTGGTATCCAAGTTTCTTGGTGCCCTGGCATCTACATGCAGCATGCGCTCGGCAGTCCTTGCAAGGTCCTCGCACTTCTGCTCCTCCCCGTGCATAGTGAATATGCTCTTCGGCTTCGGCTTCAGGTCCCGCAGGAAGTCCTGCAGCTGCCTCCTGTCGCTGTGGCCGGAGAACCCTTCAACGGTATTGACGGACATGTTCACCTTGACCATTACGGTCTTGCCGTCTTCCCCTGGAAGCGGTACCTCCCTTAGCCCGTTCTGCACCCTCCTTCCCAGCGAGTTGGAGCTGTTGTAACCTACGAAAAGCATTGTGTTCTTAGGATCCTCCGCGAGGTTCTTGAAGTAGTCTACGCTGGCGCCCCCGTTCAGCATTCCTCCGCTTGCGAGTATTATTGCAGGGCCGCCCTCAAACACTTCGCTGCGCTCGCCCTTTACCACTTCGAATATTTCGCTCTCGAATGGCGACCTGTTGTTGAGTATGCGGTTCTTCAATCCTTCCTTCAGGTACTCCGGATATGCCGTATGTATGGCGCTTGCCTCGAGTATCATCCCGTCGAGATAGACAGGAACATCGAGATTGTACTGCCCTTCCGTATTCATGTAGTTCTCCAGGACGAGCTGTATCTCCTGGCTTCTTCCTACAGCGAAAAGAGGTATGAGCACCTTGCCTTTGTTGTCTATCGTTCTCTTTATTGTGTCCATCAGGTTCCTCTCGGATTCGTGCCTGTTTGGGGTTATGTCGTTCTGCCCTCCGTACGTGCTCTCGATGAACAGCGAATCTATCCGTGGATATTTGGTCTTAGCCGGGTCGAAAAGCCGCGTGAACCCATATTTCATGTCGCCAGTATGCACGATGTTGTACATGCCTTCGCCGACATGGAGGTGCACTGTGGCGCTCCCGAGTATGTGCCCAGCGTTGTGGTAGGTGAGCTTTAGCTCATCCGTTATGTTGGTCACTTCGCCGTAGTCCCTTGTGACTGTGTGCATCAGCATCTTCTTTATGTCCTTCTCGTCGTACAGCGGCGTGCCGCCGCTCCTCTGTACCAGCTTCAAGTAGTCATTGAGCAGCAGGGCTATAAGGTCGCGCGTTGGCGGCGTGCAATACACAGGGCCCTCGTAGCCGTACTTGAACAGGTACGGCACGAAACCGGTATGGTCCATGTGCGCGTGCGTCAATATTACTGCATCAAGCTCGTTTATCGAGAAGTTGGCGCTGTCCAGGTATGGGAAGGCCTTGTTGATGTCGCTGCCCATGTTGGCGTCCAGGCCCTTTATTCCTGGTTCTGGGCTTATGCCGCAGTCTATGATTACCTTCGAATGCGGCGTCTCGAGCAGCAGGCTGCTCCTCCCTACCTCCCTGAAGCCCCCCAACGCCGTGGCCTTGAGCCACTCGCTCTTCATTATTGGCGTGTTTATCTTCTTGCCGAGGCCCATCATGAATTTCTTCCTGAATGCGCTCTCGTTGAACATGAGCTTCCTTACTCCGGTTATGGTATCGCTGTTCATGGTAGGTGTTCTGAGCGTTTTTGCCAACCATCCCGTCTGCATGGCTATCTCCTTAAGTGTTGATCCACCCTTTCCAATCACCAGCCCGGGCTTCATTGAGTCTATGTACACTTCGCCGAAGTCCTGCACGAACCTTATGCTCGTTATGCCCGCTTCCTTTGGCACCAGCTCTTCTATCTTCTTCTGCGCCTCTTCCGGATTCATGAGCGCCGAGGCTACGCTCCTTATTATTATCTTCTTCTTTATCGTAGCGGCTATGTTCCTTATTATGGTGTCATCCTGGTACAGCACCTTGGGCTTCTTCATGTATACTACTATGTCCGGGCCTTCGAATTCGACCTTCTCGAAGCCGGCTTCCTCAGGTATCATCGATTCTATCTTGCTTACTGTCTCGTCCTTCTTGCTTTCTTCAGCGCTGCTTTCTTTCATGCATTCACTTCTTGCATATTTTACTCCCTGTATTCCAAGTGCTAATTGCAACCAAAAACAAACCTATCCACTCTGCTAGGTTGTGTATAAAATTAAATTTCAAAAGCGAAAAATAAAATGAGACGAGGAACCGCGATGCCTGCAGTACAGGCTCATTTCGCGGATGCCATCTTCTCCAAATCCTTGTCAGTGTATTCTGCGAATCCTGACTTGCTTATCACTACCACGGTCATGTGGTCCCCTGTGGCGGCATCCCTGCGCATCGCTATCGAGAGCGCCTTTGCGACCAGCTTCACCGCATCCTTGGTCGTCATGCCCTTCTTGTAGGATTCCTCTATATAGCCCAATGCCGTCAATGAGCCGCTGCCGGTCGCCGTGAACTTCGACTCCTGGGACGAGCCGCCTACCGGATCTATGCTGAACAGCTGCGGTTCTCCAGAGATATCAATCCCTCCGACTATTAGCTGCACGTAGAACGGCATCATCTTGTTCTCCTGCATTATTATCGACAAAAGCGAGTTGGCGGACTTGGGCGACAATGGCTTGCCCTCGTCCATCTTGTATATCTCGTTCTGCGCCTTGAGAAGCCTGACGAGCTCCTGCGCGTCTCCCACTCCCCCTGCGATCGTAAGGCCGAGGTTATCGTCTATCTTCCAGACCTTCCTCGCCTCGCTGCTCGCTATGAACGTATCCATCGTAGCCCTTGAATCTGCGCCCATTACGACTCCGTCGCTGCATATCACGCCAACAGTAGTAGTGCCTTTCATTATCTTCTTGTACCTATCGGAATCTATTTCCATTATGACACACCCTTAATGTTATTATTTAATGCGGCTTTCAGCTTTTGGTAATTATATGACAAAGCCCCGAAAGCGCTTGATATAGGAACTGGCTACGGATGGCGTATACTGCGTAACAACCATCCTTACCCTAATCTATTAATTGGTTACCTATTTAAACCTTTATGCGGGCATTCTTTAGCGCGATAAAGTTGCGCTATAGCTCTACAACGCTGGTGCCTATCATCTGCTCCTTGCCTTCATTGAGCTCGGCGTATACGAAGGTCCTGTATACCTTGGTTATCTTTATTTTGTACGTATTGCCTATGCGTATCTTGGCGTTCCTTATGATTACAGGTATCTCCTCTATCCTGCTGATCCCCTCGCCACTGGCGCCCTTCGCTATCACCTTTACCTCGTGCTCCGATCCCTCTACTATGTAGTTTGTAACAACCATACCCTCACCTCACCATCCAATTTTGTAACAACACGATTACTTTGTATGTTACGCTTTTTAAAGCTATTCTACGAAAATCGAAAAGTTAGGCAGATGTCTAACCCAATAGAAAGAGCATTTATCTTCTCTGCCTGCCCTTGGCCTTCTTCACCGGCTTGAACATCATCCTGAACAGTATCGCGCCAGATATGACTGCTAGAACGACCATCGTTACTATTGACAATGCCTGATACCTGTATATGCTCGCTTCCTGATTGGAAGCATAGCTTATCGCCTTGCTTAGCAGCGCATATGCACCCTCAGTATCGTTCTTGGATATGTTCTCCGCCTTGGTAAGATAGCTGTAAGCCTTCGCCGTGTTTGGGTAGAACACTATGTATGCGCTGTCGTTGACATTGAGCAGATACGCCTTGGTGTAGTTTATCGCAGAGCTTATGTTCATGCTGTATATGCTCTTTGCCGCACTGGATCCTGAAGATGGAGCTGGCGTCCCGCTCATCAGTATGAATGCAAAAAAAATGTATAGCAGGAAAGCTCCTGCCATAACATAAAAGTACCTGCGCATGGGCGTCACAGATTGACATCCAGGTTGAGCTGTTCCTTTAGCTCCCTGTACCTGTTCCTTATTGTCACTTCCGTCACTCCTGCTACATCAGCTACTTCCTTCTGCGTCCTGCGTTCTCCGGCAAGCGCGCCTGCTATGTACACGGCAGCGGCGCTTACTCCGGTCGGGCTGCGCCCTGAAAGCAGGCCCTTCTTCATTGCCTGCCTGAGCAGCTCGACAGCCTTTTCCTGCGCCTCTCCGCTCAGCTTGAGCGCGTTGGTGTACCTCGGCACATAGGCTATCGGGTCTGTGAGCGGAATCTTCAGGTCGAGCTCGTGGGATATTACCCTGTAGGCCCTTCCTACGTCCTTTTTCGCGACTCCCGATATGTTAGCTATCTCGTCTAGGGTCCTAGGCATGCCCGATTCCCTGCACGCTGCGTATATTACTGCCTGTACCACTATCTCTATCGGCCTTCCGCGTATTAGGTTGTTCTGCACGCACTTCCTGTATAGCAGAGCGGCTGTCTCGCGGATGTTGTCCGGCAGTCCGAGATAGCTCGCTACCCTGTTGAGCTCAGGCAGCGCTATGAGGTAGTTCCTCTCGCTCGAGCTCGCTATGCTTGCCCTCTTGTGCCATTTCCTCATACGGTATAGCTGCGCCTGCCTCTTCGTAGGTATGCGCACTCCCCTTATGTCCTTGTTGTAGAGGTCTATCTCTGTCACAAGGCCGCGGTTAGGCTTGGCATACTTGATTGGAGCGCCGGTCCTCGCCCTTGAAGCCCTCTGCTCCGGGTCGAAGGCGCGCCATTCTGGGCCCGAATCGGTTGCGTTCTCCTCTATTACGAGGCCGCAATTGTTGCATACGAGCTCGCCGCGCTCCGTATCGTATATTATGTCAGTGCTTCCGCAGCTAGGGCAACGCCTCTCGCGCTCGGCAGTCACGCGGTATTCAGGAGTTGCAATCTCGCTGCCGATCGCTCCTGCTTCCTGGCCCTTTGGCCTTCCGCGCGGGCGCTTGGATTCTGGGACCTCTATGCTCAGGGTCCTGTCTTTTACTGTAATCTTGCCAGTTCCCTTCTTTGAAGGGGATGGTGCATGCTTTCTGGCGGAACCGCGGGCTGTTGTGCTCGGCTTCCGCTTCTTTTCACTTTTCTTATTTGTGTTCGCCATGATGTTTCACCACTTTTAATAGGATTTTCCTCGGTAAGCGCATAAGAAGGCTTTTAAATCTTTCTAAAACAAGCAATTAATTAGTATACAATAAGATATTTAAACCTTTCTATGCCCAAAACACCCAATTGTCCATTTCGGGCAGCGGCGATATTGCCCCAGAAGGGCCGATAAGGGCATCGCGCGCGTACAGCCGTAACTCCCGCAGTATACACAAATTATTTAAAGTTGCTACTATCAATAATAGTATAACGGGTGTTTATGTGAAAATCTCTGACATATACAGCATGGATGTGTATAGCGACGCGGGCCAGTACTTGGGCGAGGTTAGGGATGCAATAATAGACCTGGAGAAAGGCGAGGTCAGCAGGCTCCTTATGGAAGAATGGAAGAACGCCAACAGGGACGAGATAAAGCGCATGCTCCAGCAGAAGAGCGTCCTGTTCAAGAGCATAAAGAACATCGGCGATGTGGTGCTGGTATCGATGGCCGCGCCTGGAGGCAAGAACGACACTTCCGGCATGGAAGCGGAGCATCTGGCTTCAAGGTAAAGAAGCACACTGATGACAAAGTTTTAGGCTAAGGTCGGCGCGATCGCGCCGTTTCTCTTTCTTTTTAAATTTTGAAGCCCTGGAAGTCATCACTTTATTACTTTTGGAAGCTTCACGCCGCGCTGCTCAAAGTAGCTTCCTGAGTATGGATTCCTTATCCTGCTCGTTGCCTTCATGAATATTATGTGCGCGAACGGGTACTTTGGCTTCAGAAGCATACGAAACGGTGCGTTGTTTATGACCTCAAGAGTTATAGTGCCCTTGAAGCCCGCGTCTATTATAGTTGGCGGCATGGATAGTCCATTTCTCGCCCATGTGCTCCTGAGCTCTACGAACGCGACCAGATCGTCGGGCATCGATAGGTGCTCGTATGTTGATAGCAATACCTGCTCCTTTGGCTCGAGTATCATCCTGCTGGTCCTTTTCGATGTGGTAAATGCATTCTTTATGCTCTTCTCATCGGAAGGGTCGTATACGAAGTTAGCAGGCATGTTCCTGTGCCTTACTATCTCATTGGACAGGCGGAAGTCTATGCCGTTCTCGCGCACCATGTTCCTTGAAAATGGTTTTATCACAAGCCTCTTGTCCCTTATGACGTTGTCAAGGTCGAAGTCAGAAAGTATCATCCAAGCACCAACTCTGTATACACCATTAGATTCAAATATTAAATACTTATCGCGGTAGAATGGCAGGGAAAGCAGAAAGAAGGTATATATTTTATGCTGTCATAATCATATGAATTGCAGATGCAAGAATGCAGTGCGCGCAAGCGCTCCTATCGTCTAGCACGGCCAAGGACATGGGGCTTTCAACCCCAGAACACGGGTTCAAATCCCGTTGGGAGCAATCTGGATTTGGGGTTATATAGGAGCCCCAAATGTTACCTTTTTCTAACATGGTTTTAGCATGGAGAGGGTCTGAGAAGGAGAGAGCTACAAATAAGTAGATTACTTCATGATGACAGAGTCGATTGAGTTCTTATCTAGTAGATTCTTGATCTCATTTATGTGGCTTTTACCATACAATACTAAAATTGGCTTTTTATTTCGATTAAAAACAGTCGTTATGTAATCTACAGCTACCTTATTCCTTTGGTGCAAGGTTGAGTCTATCATATACAAAAATAAGATTATTGGTGAAAGCACAACAACTAAACTTACTAAACCAACACCAAGTTCAACAAAAGGGTTGCTATTAAATAATTTCAAAGTGGAAATCGAATATCCAACAAAAAGTAATAAGATGAGAAAGACATTTAGGAATACAAACAAATAATTTTTGTTTGCCCAATCGTCTATAATAAAATCCCTACATTTTAGTACATTAATTTTATTACTTTCGAGGTTATCCATCGAATCAGTTATTTTATAGTCCTTCGTTAGTCTTTCCAAGTTTTTCTTAATGTTTTGAATGGTTTTAGAACTTTCTTTATACAGTAGCGATGGAATGATACTGCCGCTAAATTGGAATACTTTAAAGAAATATATACCAACCACTAAAAGCGGAGCTTTTAGTAAGAGTTTTCGCTTTGATATGCTACTTGGTGCTTCTACAACTATAGTATCTATAGATGTAAAAATAGAATCTAAAAACTTAGGGTCTTTTATCAGTTTATTTATCGGGATTGTATGAATTGTGCCTAAAAGATAAATCTTATTTTCTAGTTTATTCGGAATATCTGATATTAATTTTAAACGGATTTTGTTATAAACGAATACAAAAAATCCTAATATCAAACCTAATATAAATGCCAGCGCAAGCAAAGAAATAGCAATAACTAATAAAGTAAAGAGAGTACCCAACACTAACCAAAATATAATGATTGGAGATATTACAACCATAAACACACCTTCGCTAACTTCTTCGTCGTTTTCTTCTTTATTACTATTCTTACCTATTCTTTTAGTCATTTATTTGTAAGGCATTCTGTTTATCCTTCTGAAAAGTATTAAGTCCGTTCGGAACATGCCATATCTTATCTAGGTTATCTGTGTGTCTATAATTCACTCTATATTTTAGAATATCATCACTTTTTCTCTGGATTGTGAGCCTTTTCTCGATGAGTTCCACATTCTTCGGATCTATCTCTACTCCGATAACACTACGGTTTAGCTGCTTAGCAACAACTAACGTTGTGCCAGTTCCAGCGAATGGATCAAACACAACATCTCCTACCTTCGTAGAAGAGAGTATTATTCGCAATAATAGGGATATTGGTGCTTGCTGAAGGTGCGCTCTGTCACCATTACTCAGGCGTAGAGGCTCGTCTCCAGCGAAGTATCCCGATGTCAATTCCCGTATATCATCCCATAGGTCAGTGACATAAACTCCATTAACACGTTCTATCTTCTCATTAGGAAGGCGAGGAGGATCTATCTTAAGCTTGTTGAAGATTCGTGGCTCCCCCTTAGCTGCGAAAGCTATTATCTGATAGTGCTTACCGTACCTCTTCACTTGAGGAACGGCGGAGGTTTTCTTCTTCCATATTATGATGTTTTCTAGATGCCAACCCGCATTTTTCAATACTTCTAGTACCTCACGAATGTTTTTTTCTCGCTGCATGAAGTATATTACTCCACCATCAGATGTGTGTTTGTATATGGTCTTACACACATCCCCCATCCATTTCCAGTACGCCTCTGCCGGCATGCTGTCATCATGGTTGTTATATTCCTTGCCCTGATTGAAGGGAGGATCTAGGAATGATAGATCGAATGTTCCACTGTATTTATTGAGGAAATTTAAACAATCATCGTTTACAATATCACATTTAGCTTTATTCATAAATATCACCGTATCAGTTTGTCTATGTTTATCTTGTAGAAATCACCTTCCTTGGTGATTAGTTTATTATCCGTAAGGAAGCTCAGTATCTCACTTATCTTAACATCACTGTTTAACTCCTGTACCTTCTTGGATATCTGGCTTATTGTCTTCATCGATTCTGTAAGATAGTTCAGGACAACAGCCGATACGAAGTCATTAATCTCTATAACGCCCCTCTTAGCGAAGTTACGTTCTATGAGATATGCATACCTAGCAATAGTGTATAACTCTCGCTTGCTTCTAACCTTGTTGCTGATAATTAACCTGGCGAACATTCTCCTTACATCCTTCTTTACTCTTATGCTCTTGTCGAACACCTCGAAGATACCTTTAGTCCCGCCTTCCTCCTTCTCAGCTAGGAACTTCAGCACATCTTTCGATTGATCGAATATATTAACGTAGCTCTCCCTAGCATTCTTTATTACAGAGCTATCAGTGCAAATCGTTACCGTTTCAGTATTCGCTCTCCACAGTTCCTTATTCTTCCTTGTACCTAAGTTCATCTTATTCAGGTTCACAGAGCCAACAAGCAATGCCTTATCTGTAACTATGAACTTAGCATGCAAGTCTGCATCCGGAACTCTAATCTTCACTCCGCTTGATGCTGCTTCTGGATATAACTCTCTTATGCGTGTTTGGAAGTCCTGACTGACTCCCCCTGTTAAGACACGCACTTCAATTCCATCAAACTGTGCTTTGATAAGCACCTTTATCATGTCTTCATCAGTAAAGCTCTCCGTTGATATATAGGCAATCGTACTGGCATTCAGTATCACCTGCTTGTACAACTCCCTTGCTTTGAACTCAAATGGAGTTAGGTAAATGCCATCAGTAATCTTAGTGTCGCTTTTCAGAATTGACACGGGGTAATCTTGTATCCAATGCGCTCTTACTTCCTCCTCCTTTATTGCACTTGGTGCTTCTAAAAGTTCACGCCATTCAGAATAACCACTGCTTTCTATCAAGTGCTTTACTTCTGCTTCCTTACCTTTCGTACCTATAAAGAGCGTTTTCAGCGCCTCGAACTTAGCTAGAAATTCCTTAATCTTGTCCTTTTCTGTATATACAAGCACAGCATCAAGTTCCTTCTGGTTAGTAAGGTTGGCAGATATAGCAATCGCACATTTATCCGTTACGATGAACTTTCCATGAAAGGAGTACCATCTACCAACAGCCGTTGTGGTTCGGGAAGGATCTCCGACGCCCCACTTGCAGAGGTGTAGGACTGCACCGTTCTTCTCTAATCCTCTAAGCTTCTGCTCAACGCTCTCCCTTATTTCTGGGTGTATGCTGTCATAAGGTAAAGTTATTATCTCAACGTTGACTTTTCTGGAAAGTGCCTTGTTTAAAGCATCTATTATCTCATCATTATGTATCTGAAATACTGCTATCTTGATGAATTCCGTAGAGTTGGCTATTTCTGTAGCAACTCTCTCTAACGCAGTATCATCGAAGGCGAACTTCATAGTATCTCACATAATCTTTAGTTAAGGGAGACATTTAAGCTTATCTCCATGCTCCGCTAACAAACACGTTCTTACTTTACTACCTTCACCTAGAAACAATTGGCTATTTGTATAGCGTAGCCATAACGCAATTTTTATAATCAATTTATGTAAATAAAAGTTTATATACTTTAGTATCATACTAATCATCTAATCTTACCCATAACCTTATCATAAACCTTTATCCTCTTTCCTTCTCTTATGTGCTTCTGCATATATTTTGACTATAACATGAACTTATGTTGCTGTTGAAAATATACCAAGTAATAATAAGAAAATCAAGATTACTGCCATTATCAAAATTACAGCAGAACAAACAAATGTGTAATATATTATATAATACTTAAACGAATGAGTGTTTTCATAATTCTTCTGTAATGCATACAAAATAACAAAATAAATTATAATTATAAAAATTTCGATAACTCCCACTAAATAGGATAAACTGAAAATTATAAGACTGATTAATACCCCTAGTATTGCTCCCAAAATTTTAATTCTGATTGGTGGTTTATTATTGCTACCGCTTTTTTCCTCGTTTCTATTTGTTTTTAATAAATCGCTATGCTTTTCTTTGATATGATCTTTAATTTCTCTCTTTGAGACAGTTTTGAAGCCACAAACTTCACATATATATTTTGATGCCTTCTCTGTCATTTAATCAGCCAGTTTACCTATAACCTTGCTATAAATCTTTATTTTCTTTCCATCTTTTATGTGTTTCTGCATATACCACAGCGTTGATTTATTTATGCCGGGCTTCTTGTGGTCTTATGGTATTATGTGGGTACCCTATTACATGTCAGTGTTATCCTACTGTTTTATCTTGAACCTTGACATGCAGAAGAAAAAAGGCGCAAGGCAGACAACAATCTCAATTTCGTAAAGCTTCGTGCCAAATGGATAAAAATAGGAGCAATAGGGTTGGAACAAGTTTCATAACTATGCTAAATGCAATTAGATGTGCATCGCTAGTGGCTTTTTATCCCGAATTCCTTCATAATCTTCCTGAGCTTTGGCCAGATGACCAAGGTGCAATACGGGTTGAGCCTGTTGTTGTCGTAATAATCCTTGTGATATTCTTCTGCAGGGTAGAATTCGGTGAGCTTCACGACCTCGGTTGTTATGGGATTTTTATATTGCAGCCTTATGCTTTCTATGTACTTGTCTATTATCTCCTTGTCGGAATCTTCCTGATAAAGTATTATTGACCGGTATTGCTCCCCAACATCTTCGCCCTGCCTATTCTTTGACGTAGGGTCATGCATGCTGAAGTATATATCTAGGACTCTCCGCAGCGGCAGTATCGAAGGATCATATTCTACTCTTACAACTTCGGCATGGCCCGTATTGCCGCTGCACACCTCCTTGTATGTGGGGTTCTTCGTGTGGCCGCCTGCGTATCCAGGCTGCGTGCTTATTATGCCGTTGAAAAGCTTGTATACCGCCTCGGTGCACCAGAAGCATCCCGCGCCCAGGTATATTGTCTTGGATACCATAAATGCAGTTCGTTAGCCAGGTATAAAAACCATTGATATGGAATTCACGCAATGCCTTACATTTTTCTTTGTCAAATGCTCGCCTTCGAATACATGGCCAAGATGAGCCCCGCAGTTGGCGCATTCTATTTCAGTCCTATGCCCATCTGGATCGGGAACCCTTTTTATCGCGCCTTTTATCTCGTCGTCGAAGCTGGGCCAGCCGCAATGCGCATCGAATTTGTCCTCCGAACGGTATAGCTCGGCGCCACAGCGCTTGCATACGTATGTCCCTTTCCTAAATTCGCGGTCGTATTCGCCGCTGAATGGCCTTTCTGTGCCCTTATGCACTATTACTTCCTCTTCCTCTTTTGTGAGCTTCTTCGTAAGTCCACCTCATATGAATCCGAGCCAGAGAAGCAGTATGCCTATGAACTCTGAATAGTACAGGAATGCGGGTATCGCTGCTATGTATAGGGTGCCTGCTATAGATACCACCACAACTCCTGCTATGATGCCCAGCATCTTTGCGCTGTGCCTGTGGAGGTAGCTTATCGCCGCTATAGCTATGAGTATGGCAGCTGCAGGAAACGTGACTATCGATGAGGTTATCACTATGAATATAGGAAGCGCACCGAACACTATGTGGTTGGTTATCACATTGCCTATATTGGATGCATACAGCGAATATGCCAATAACACTGTAGTTATTATTGAATAGATGTAGTATGATGACTTGAGCTTTATCGATTTTATCAGCTGCATCGACCCTATTGCCAGGCTTTCGACGACCATTACCACGATGAACAGGTACAATGCGATGAGGAACTCAGAGTATATACCGAAAGCAAAGATTACCTCGAGCAATACACCTATCGCGAAGAACCACATGCCTGTGCTCCAGTAGAGGAGGGGCTTGGAACGCTTGCGCACGTACCTATAGCTCATGATTATTGCTAAGCCAAGAGTAAGCGCCAGTATCAGCAGAGTGGAGAACTCCACGAATGCCTGAGAAGCGAGTATTCCTGCCATGATTCTATTTCTGACCAATGCTTTTTATGCCTTGCCAAGATTAGATTTTCCAGCATTACCTTATGCCAAGTATGTCATCTACCTTCCTGTTTATTGATAATGCGTTCCTGCGCGTCACTGTATAGTACTCGGTCGTGCGGTTCATTTCGTCTAGGGATATGAAGAACCAACCGCTGCCGTTCATGCGCCATGCTATGAATGTATGCATCCTGGTGTTAGACTCCCACTGCTTAAGCTTTTCTATCTTCTCCGCCTCTATGGAGATGCTAGTCTTGTTCCATGCCTTGCATTCGAACGCCAAGCCGGTGCCTTCCTTGAAAGCTATTATGTCCGGGCCGAGGGAATTCACGCCGCTTCCAGCAGCGCGCATCACCGAATAGCCCTTGGAGTACAGGAAATTCAGCAGCTCCCTCTCGCCTCTTGCCCCCTTTGAATATCTTTTCATGCAAACACTTTATTTCTCTTATGCAAAATATAAATAACAGAGTTTGGATACTGAAATGAGTGATTTTCACAGCTGCTGAAAGAAAATAAATCCGTATAAAGGAAAATAAGAAAGCTTTTTATAATGTATCATTTATAAGGTATCCGTTGGTTAGAAAACCAAAAGTGGTCTATATGGTAAGCGACAACGAAAGAGAATATATAAAGGACGACGAGAGCGACGATGAAGACGACGAAGACGACACCGACGCTGAAGACGATGACGACTCTGATGATGGAGACGACATGGATGAAGAGTGAAGGCGCTTGACGCAGGGATTTTGTTTATTTTGTTTGTTAGGACTTATCCTTTAATTTTGTATTCATTATTTTAACGCTGTTTCAAAAATTGCACGCCGCTGGGCCGAATCTTTCGGTTAGGTTTATATTTGTGCAGTATATAAACATATTATAAGGGGTTCTTTATGTCTAACGGTATAGAGTTAAATGTTGTAGGAGCATTAGTCACAGACGACGGGAGAGGCATAGCCAGGATAGATTCGAAGGCAAGGAAACTGTTGGACGTGACGCCCGGCGATGTTATAGAGATAAAGGGCAAGAGAAGGTCAACTGCAGCGATAGTATGGCCTGCGCATTCACAGGATGAGGGATTGGATTTCATAAGGATAGATGGATACATAAGGCAGAACATAGGGGCAGGGATAGGGGACAAGGTCTTCGTGAGCAAGGCTGAAGTCAGGGAAGCAGAGAAGATAGTGCTTGCACCTCCAATGAACCAGAGGACGCCAATATCACCCGATTTCTCCGAATACGCCAAGAACAAGCTCGAGGACAAGCCAATACTCAAGGGCGACGTAGTGCCAATACCTATGTTCGGCTATACCTTCAACTTCATAGTTGCGCAGGTTACGCCGCACAGCATAGTCAAGGCTGGGAAGAACACGGAGGTAGTGGTAAGGAGCGAGCCCATATCCGAATCAGTAGTCAGGATAGGAGATGTCCACTATGAGGATATAGGGGGGCTCAAGAACGAGATACAGAAGATAAGGGAGATGGTCGAGCTGCCGATAAGGTATCCGGAGCTGTTCGAGAGGCTGGGGATTGAGCCGCCGAAGGGCGTGCTGCTCTACGGTGCGCCAGGTACAGGAAAGACGCTTCTCGCAAAGGCAGTAGCTAACGAGAGCGACGCAAACTTTATAGACATATCGGGGCCTGAACTGGTGAGCAAGTTCGTAGGTGAGAGCGAAGAGAAGCTCAGGGAGATATTCAATGAGGCGAAGGAGAAGGCTCCCACTATAATATTCATGGACGAGATTGATGCGATAGCGCCTAAGAGGGAGGAAGCCACCAACGAAGTGGAGAGGAGGATGGTATCGCAGCTGCTAACTCTGATGGACGGTATGTCTTCCAGGGGCCAGGTTATAGTCATCGGTGCTACGAACAGGGAGAACTCGATAGACCCGGCGCTCAGGAGGCCCGGCAGATTTGACAGGGAGATAGAGATAGGGGTGCCTGACAGGAATTCCAGGAAGGAGATATTGCAGATACACACCAGGAACATGCCTCTTACTGAGGATGTGAATCTCGACGAGCTGGCAAACATGACGCACGGCTATACTGGAGCTGATCTCGCTGCACTGGCAAGGGAGAGCGCGATGTTTACATTAAGGGGCATACTGCCCAAGATAATGGACAAGAAGTCCATACCCAACGAAATACTCATCGGCCTGAAGGTGAGCATGGCGGATTTCATGAATGCGCTTGCTACAATACAGCCGAGCGCGCTCAGGGAGGTCTTCGTTGAAAGGCCGAACGTGCACTGGAACGACGTAGGAGGCTTGGAGGAGGTGAAGAAGCAGCTCCGTGAAGCCTTGGAGCTGCCCATAAAGAACCCTGAAGCCTTCGAAAAGATGGGCATAAGGCCCGTCAAGGGCATACTGCTCGTCGGAGCGCCCGGAACAGGCAAGACGCTTCTCGCGAAGGCGGTTGCAACAGAAAGGGAATCCAACTTCATATCGATAAAGGGCCCTGAGCTGCTCAGCAAGTTCGTCGGGGAGAGCGAGAAGGCGACCAGGGAGATATTCAGGAAGGCCAGGATGGCAGCGCCATGCATAATATTCATAGACGAGATAGATGCGATAGCTTCTGCGAGGGATTCCGATAGCAGCGACTCCATGGTTACTGAGAGGGTAGTCGACACGCTGCTCACCGAGCTCGATGGCTTGGACAGCATGAAGAGCGTATCTGTGCTTGCAGCCACGAACAGGCCGGATATGCTCGATCCTGCGCTCCTCAGACCAGGGAGGTTTGACAAGATAATAGAGATACCCGTGCCAGGCGAAGAGGAGAGGCTCGCCATATTCAAGGTCCATACCAGGAAGATGCCGCTAGACAAGGACGTGGATCTCACTGAGCTCGCTAAGTCGACCGATGGCTATACAGGCGCAGAGATAGAGAACCTGTGCAGGGAGGCCGGCATGTATGCGATAAGGGAGGAGAAGACGGTAGTCACGAAGAACAACTTCGTTAAGGCGATGCAGGACGTGAAGCCCGCCATACCCAAGGAGCTCTCCGACAGGATAAGGAGGTTCAAGGACGAGCCGCAGAACATGTACAGGTAAGCGCCGGGGCACGGACGAAGGCAAGGAATAATAACCCCTATAGACAAATAGATATGCTAATGTTACAAGAGGTGTTTGATTGAAACTGATATATTCAGACCCAAAGACAGGGCTGAGCGCCAGCATGGAGCTCGATGACGACAGAAAGGCAGCGCTGCTCAACAGAAAGATAGGGGACGAGATCGATGCGTCAATATTCGGCCTCACAGGATACAAGGTAAGGATAACCGGGGGCAGCGACAGCAGCGGTTTCCCGCTCGAGCCGAGCATGCAGGGGCAGCTGAAGAGGAAGACATTGAGGGAGAGAAAGAAGAAGAGCACCGGCGAGAGGGTGTACAAGCGCGTCACAGTGAGGGGCAACATGATATCTAATGACACCAACCAGGTGAGCGTTGCGATAACCGAATACGGCTCCAAGCCCGTCGAGGAGATATTCCCCAAGAAGGAGAAGAAGGAGGAAGCCGGCAAGGAAGCGAAATGATTAGTTATGGATGACATAAAGCAGAGCGTGCTCAACATAGAGACGCTCGGGCATATAGACCACGGCAAGACGTCGCTCACGAAGGCGCTCACAGGCGTATGGACGGACAAGCACAGCGAGAGCATAAAGCGCAACATGACGATAAAGCTGGGCTATGCCGATACGGTAATAAAGAAATGCGAGAAGTGCCCCGAGCCCGAGGCATATACCGTATCGGATACGTGCCCGAAGTGCGGAGGGCCTGCCAAGCCGGTCATACGCGTATCTTTCCTTGATGCGCCAGGCCACGAGACGCTCATGGCTACTGCGATAGCCGGTGCCAGCGTCATAGACGCGGTCCTTTTCGTGATAGCTGCGAACGAGCCGTGCCCTATGCCGCAGACAAAGGAGCACCTTATGATCATAAACCTGCTCGGCCTGAAGAACGTCATAATAGCGCAGACCAAGATAGATATAGTAGGTAAGGAAAAGGCGTTGGAAAGCTACAGGCAGATAAAGGCGTTCGTAAAGGGCACAGTAATAGAGGACGCGCCAATAGTGCCTGTGATGACCAACAAGGGGGTCAACATAGACGTGCTGCTCCAGAGTATACTTGAGCTGCCAAGGCCCAAAAGAGACGTGGATGCTGATCCGCTCATGTACGTTGTCAGGTCATTCGATGTGAATAAGCCGGGCGCGGACACATCGAAGCTCGTAGGCGGCGTGATTGGCGGCACGATAGTGAAAGGAGAGTTCAAGAAGGGGGATGAGATAGAGATAAGACCAGGAATAAACGTATCGAAGGACGCGAAGAAGGATGACTATAAGCCGGTTATAACGACAATTCGCGCAATGAACAACGGCACTGAAGACATCGATGAGGCGATACCGGGCGGCCTGATAGGCATATCTACAGGGATAGACCCTACCTTCGTAAAAGCCGACAATCTTGTGGGAAACGTTGTCGGGCATACAGGAAAGCTTCCCGAAGCGAAAAGCCTCATAAGCATAAAGTACAGCAGGATAGCCAGGGATGACATACCAGAGCAGTCGCTCCACGAGGGCGAGGCGCTCATAATGGGCGTTGGCACAGCAACAGTAGTTGGATACGTCAAGAAGACAAAGAAGGACAAGGCAGACATAGAGCTCAAGCACAAGGTGTGCATAGACAAAGGGGAGAAGATAGCCATATTGAGGAACATATCGCAGAGATGGAGGCTCACCGGATACGGAATGCTTCAGTGATATGCTGAATGCACTGATTATAGCCTTATTTTACGGTGCGCTATATCCCGAATACCAGTTGCTCGTATATGTAACATTCGTAGGCACGCCGTTGTTGTTGTTCCCGGAGTAATCGTTCGCATTGCCGTTGAGTGGGTACCATGCAACAAGGCTCTGTATGTTTATGGGCGCGCCGCCGATGCCTTCCTGGTAGAGGGCTTGTATCTCATTCGTAGAAAGAGCAGTATTATAGATTTGAACATTGGATACATAACCCGAAAGAGTAGCCCAATAGTCATCCCAACCTCCGATGGTAAAGTTTCCGTTAGATGGAAACATGCCAATATTTGTTATCGGTCCTGTCGTATTATCATTTATATAAAATGTTACAGTATCAGATAAATTATTGTAACTCACAGCTACGTAATTCCAGACACCGTATAGGGCCCGCGGAGAATATGTCCATATGTCATTGGTACATTTATGTAAACCAAATACTATTCTATTTCCTCCAAGGTCCTCCGCACCCAGATTGAAAGATCCACAAACGTCTAGATTAGGCTGTCCAGTTCGAGGCTGTGTAAAAACTGTGCCTGATGACCCTGGAGCGAGTGAGTTAAACCAAAGGGATATGGTTCTGCTTCCACTTCCAGCGCTAGGTATGTATTGATCTTTTGCAATTAAAATGTATGCAGGCGAATTACCTAATCTTGCTACATACTGCGGCAGCTCGCCGTTGCACTCGCCAGAGAGGGATATAAAATCTGTGGTGCCAGCACCTTCAGGCCTTACAACTTGGCACGATCCTGGAGGTGCTTTGGGCGCAAAAGTCATCGGGTTGAATACGCCCAACTCAAAAAGTGCTGCAAGAACCACAGCGATTATGAGAATAGCCCAGCCATAGGTCATGAGGTATTCCATTGCGCTCTGCGATGCAAACCTCTGATGAAACTCTCTCTGAGAGTTTCCTTTGCGAAAAGCCTTCATGTGCCTCACAGTAGGTTATCAAAAAAAGCATAAAAAGCTATCCGCCACCAACTACGATGTTGACTAGTTCCGGTCTGTCCTTGAATGATATGCTGTCTACCACGAACACCCGCATCCTGTCCTTTCTCCTCAACGTTACCTTGTACATCTTTATGTATAACCTGCCCATGTCAAATACTCTGCATCCCGGAAATATGATTTTTGCGGTTGCTCCGATGCCCTTATCGTTTATAGCAACCAGGTCCTCTTTTCTCACATCTTTAGCCTCGACAGCGTCAAAGGCATGCCTTGATGCGAATTTTATCCCGCTATTGAGGACTATGTGCTTACCTGCAAGCCTTATTGCTCCAACACCTGCAAGAGCTTTTATGTCGCTGTGCAGGAACCTCGATTCGTTGTGCTTCTCGATCTTCTCAATGCTAGGCTTGCCCAGGACCTGCAGCTGTTCCAAGAGCCTTTCCTGGGACTTGGATATGTGCGCTCCGATTTTCACTTCCTGCTTGACGAACCGAAG
>JAJYTM010000057.1 GCA_021793035.1 Microcaldota archaeon | reverse complement strand
GCTGTCGTTATGTATACGGCATAATCAAGGCCCCCTTTGAACTGGTTCCACCATATGACATGGTGCTTGCTTATCCCTCCGCCCATCATAAGAGCGCCTGTGACCTTTTGGTCGAAGGATATATCACTAAGAAGAAGCTCGTCCTTGAGCAGGTTCATCTTGAAATCGTGGTCCTGTGAGAAGATTGCGAGCTGCGTGCCGAAGGCGCCATCCACTATGCCAGGCACGAACACTGGGACCTTGTGCAGGTACGCCTGGCGCAGTATAGAATTCTCGTCAGTCATGTACTTGCCGAATTCACTAAGCAGCTCAGTAGGGCTGTATTCCGTCTTATGTCCCTTGACGCCGTATATCTTGCCCATTATCTCATTGAAGGAATCCTCGAGCTTGAGGCCATACTCCTTGTTCTCTATGAACACGTTGCCGAGCCTGTATATGCCAAGCTGGTGCAGACGCGCATCGTCGGCCTCGAATGCGCCTACGCTGTACTTGCCCTTGAATGCGCGTGCTATGTCATGGTCCAATGTGCCGCACGTAGTTATTATTGCGTCGAAGTGCTTGACCATCCCGGCAAGAACGCCTCTCAGGCCCGTAGCGACTATGTCCGCGGGGAATGAGAGGAAATTGAACGAGCCTTTGTCCTTGAGCATGTTGTCTATTATCCCTATGCCGTTTACCATATTCTGGCCGGAGAAGCCGCCCATCTTCGACATCGATTCTATGAGCTCTTCCACTTTCATGCCTTTCTTTATCCTTATGTCCTTGATGCCCTGCCTCAGCATCTTGTCCTTTATGCTCCTCGCGGATTGGTCTGCCATCGCTAACACCTGTATATGAATCATGAAGCATTCGCAATGCATTATTGATTACGACAGCTGTTTATCATATGCAGTTTTATTATGCCTTGCGCTCCAATACTTTTATGTACAGTATTCGGGGATATTTTGACAAAGCTTAAAAGTATTAAGTGAGCAATATTGAACCAGATATTTGAACATATTTTGTAGCAGTGATTTGATGGAAAGCGTGCCTGATAATGCGTTGAGCGCGGACGATGAGGAGATACTCAGATTCATAGAAACCGCAAAGCCGAAGATATATGTTGTAGGCACAGGAGGCAGCGGCAGCAACACGATAAACAGGCTGAGCGAGATAAAGGTCGATGGTGCTATACTGACGGCCATGAACACAGATGCGCCGCACCTCGTCAAGACCAAGGCGGAGCGCAAGCTCCTTCTGGGAAAGAAGATTACCAGGGGCCTTGGTGCGGGCAGCGATGTGAAAGTCGGAGAAGAATCGGCACTTGAAAGCAAGGATGCGATACGGCACATGCTGGGCGACGCCAACATGGTGTTCGTGACATGCGGATTGGGAGGGGGCACAGGCACTGGATCGATTGCGACGATAGCGCACGAGGCCAAGGAGGCCGGAGCACTCACCGTTGCAATAGTAACGCTGCCGTTCTCGAGCGAGGGAACAACAAGGATGAGGAACGCGCTCGAGGGCCTCGCAAAGATAAGAAAGGTAGCCGACACTACCATAATAATACATAACGACAAACTGCTCACAGTGGCGCCGGATCTTCCGCTCAACATGGCGTTCAGGGTATCCGATGAGATACTAGCCAATGCTACGAAAGGCATTGTGGAAATGGTAACCAAGCCAGGGCTGGTGAACATAGACTTCGCGGACCTCAAGACAGTGATAAGGGATTCGGGCTATGCAGTAATAGGCACGGGAGAAGGATTCAACGCTACCGATGGCACGGGAAGGGCGATGGTAGCGCTGGAAAACGCGCTGAAGAGCCCGCTGCTTGATGTAGACCTTTCAACAGCCAAGAAGGCGCTGGTCAACATTGTAGGCGGTGCCAACCTCACTTTGCGCGAGGCAGAAGGCATATTCCAGGAGGTCGCGAGCAGGATAAGCGAAGAGGCGCTACTGAAATGGGGAGCCAGGATAGATGAGGAGCTTCAGAAGGATGCAGTAAGGATAATGCTCGTCGTAAGCGGAGTCGAGTTCCCGGAGTACACAGAAGCGGGCCTCAAAAGGGATATCAAGAGCTTCGGCAGCAAGTCAGACCTTGACCTCGACGACCTCTTCAGCAAGGACAAAGCTGAATGACTGCCAATGCGAATGCCTCATGCATCACATTATGCCGGCCAGCTGTATCTCCTGAAGTGCCTGTATTCGCTGATAGTTGGAGAAGCAGCAGGGCGTCAGAAAACATTGTTGAGTTCCACTACCGCGTCTATCATCGATGCGTATGACCAGTTGAGTCTCTGTATGGGCCTGCCGCCGTTTAGGGCGAGGTAATTGCTTCTGTCTATCCCCGTCGCAGGATCTTCTATTACCTGCTCAGGCATGCCTTCCGAATATCTTTCGTTGATCCTCTTAACCTTCTCTTCGGCATCGGCATGCGCGCCAAGCTTGTGCAGGTATATCGCCTTCTCGTAGCCGCTGATGAGCCAGCGGCCTCCGCAGAAATATGTGTCATGGAGATTCCTGACTGCTATGTCATGCCCGTTGAACAGCTTGCGCTCTATTTCTTCCATTGTCCTGCGCTCTACACCGTCGCCGAGTTCCCTATCAGTGATGCCAAACCTTGTGAATATGAACAGCTCCTCAAAATCAACGCCTGCTGCTGCATCCGGATCGGAGAAAGGCAGGCACCTGCTGTAGAGCACGCCGCCCTCTACCATGTCCCTCATCGCCTGCCGCATGCTGCTGTTGTATAGCGAATTGAATATGTGCTCTATCTTTGCAGCGCCGATGTCTATTGTTCCATTGGCATTGAATCCTTTGAGTATCTCCTTTGCTTTGTATATTGCAGCTATGTCGTATGAATGCAGGTATTCCATATCGACTTCCCACGCATCGCTGGATGGAGTGAGGTACGCCTTTCCTAAGTACCTCGCAATATCTTCTGCATTCCTCGAGAGGAAATTCTTCTCGTTGGTATCGAGCCCGAACAGCATGCCTTTTCTCTCCAGCGACAGCAGTATAAGAGGGAGCGTATCGTACTGTATGAGCCACTTGTTACAGTCGTTGTCAGTGTCATCTATTTCCGTATTCCCGACCCGGCCCTTGAATAGGTTGGCGCTCTGGTCCACCCTTGCAGGCATGTGAACGCTCATGGATTGGAAACGGTCCCTGTCTTCGGAAGGGATGTCAATGGAAGAGCGCAAGGATGGCATATACTTTTCCGCCGCATTGATGTTGAACCTTATTATGCGGTCGGCCGCGGCCTTTGCTGATGCGGCTGTTCCTGCACCCTTGCTGCTGAGAATTGAAGATGCACCGAGAAGCGACATGGCGATGAAGCTGGAGTCACGGAACCAGTGCGGCTTGTACCGGTCGTAGTCCGATGATGCTGAAATGAAGCCGTTGTCAGAGACCTGCCCGATCAGGTATTCTGTCGCCTCCTTCACCTGTTCGACCAGACCCTCCCCGTCCATCTTCGAACTGCTATAACTGTGCGATTTGTCATAGTACATCTATCCACCTACAAGCGCAATCCCATAATCGCTCACGCATGCACCTCAACAGATGCAGTTTACGCAACAAATTATCAATGTGGGCGTAAAACCACTCCCTTCAGGGGTGGGATATAAGCCCACCGCAACACCTAAATATCCTTTTTGCATAATATCAACCACCTAAGATACAATCCGCAGAAGGAAACTTCGCAACGGATTGCAGATGTGAAGTCGGCGGCTTGCCGACGTATATTGGATATAAGGTTGTCTGACTAACGTAAAATCCAAATGTGCAACCAGCTTAAATCGCTGTTGCAAATCATAACTAATATTCAGGAATGAAGTAGGGCTGGACGAGCCCGAACTAACGCCTCTGGAGATATTCGCCTCTACAACTGCGCAGTCGGCAGTTGCAAGCTGTGTCGTTGAATGAGGAACTATATTCGGTGGTGTTTTCATAATATCATCGTTGAAAGCCCAAGACTTCAGTCGTGGGAGGATGTCACTTCGTGAACCTGAGTATGTCGCTGCCTGCATTCTCTAGCTGTATCCTTGCGACGTCCTGCTTCTTCCTGAACCCAGGGAGCACCGATTCCGGGAAGCGTATGGCCCTCGTCGCGTCGTATATGTATTCCATGAGCGCCA
>JAJYTM010000056.1 GCA_021793035.1 Microcaldota archaeon | reverse complement strand
GCACGAAAGAACAGCAGGAAGCGTGATGCACAAGAAAGTCGTGGCGCTAAAGGCCTCCGACACCATAAGGCACATGACATTCATGGCAAAGCGCGAGGGCATATCGCAGTTCCCAGTCTATGATGGAAAATCCATAGCAGGCTCTATAACGACAAAGGACGTGATGGATATCGACGGCGGGATAAAGGTTGGAAGCGTTGCAAAGGCACCTTTCCCGACCATATCAGAGGATGTGCCCATAAGCACGGTCAAGGAGCTCCTCAGGTCGAGCAGCGCCGTACTTGTTGTCAGGGGGTCGAAAGTCGTAGGGATAATAACTCCTGAAGACATAATCTGACGGGATTGCTTCAAGATGCTGATGAGCTATGCGATTTCAACGACCTTGTCCCTGCCTGATGCTCCCGATATTACCATTATGTCGCGCTTCTTGACATGGAAGTGTTTGGATAGCAGCGATATAACTGCTTCATTGGCCTTGCCGCGCTCCGGCTTGGCAGTGACCTTTATCCTATAGGTGCCATCGTCCAAGCGCTCTATGGCATCCGACTTGGAATTTGGCGTTACGCGAACTTTTATTCTCATATAATAAGCCTTGCAATGAGGCGCTATACATTTGCCCCGGTTATCACTGCAGCCCTTATGCCCTTAGGTATGCCTTTGCCGTTGCGTATGAATGCAAGAGGCGCAACAGCAGCGAGTTCCACAGTCAATCCATATCTTTCGGTGAATGACTGCTGCTCCCTGGCCATGTCAGATTCGCTTACTGTTTCCATAGCCCCACCGTACTTTTGCATGTATTCAAGCACCTGGTCGCCGAACGTGGGGTAGCCGACGGCTATCGCGTCGGCCTTTGTCCTCGGCATCTCGTATTCAACGCCCCTGCTGTCCTTAAACGCCTTGTACAGCGGGCTGCAGGCTTTTGCCTCTACCCCTACCACTGCAGGCATGCTTGCGGACCGCTTTGCTGCTCCGAACTCTTCGATGGCCTTGAAGGTGCCGCTGAGTAGCGTAGCATTGCCTACAGGCACTATAATTGAATCGGCGCCTATGCCTGATAGAAGGATCTCGTAGGCTATCGTCTTCTGACCCTCCTTCCTGTAGCAATAGTCGCCGGCCAGGAATGCATCATTGCGCCTTGCGTAAGCCTCGGCAAGACGCTGAGCCTTGTTGAAGTCACCATCAACTCGCGTAACATCGGCATCGTGCGTGTCGCGTATGTCGCGCACCTTGTCCCTGCTCGCATTGCTGCTTATGAATATCTTTGCCTTCATGCCGTAGAGCTTTGCGTAATAAGCAACAGAATAAGCCATATTGCCTGTAGACGCGCATACAACCTTCCTGTAGCCGTAATCGTGCGCCTTGCCCACTTCTATGACTGAACCGCGGTCCTTGAATGAATGCGTGGGGTTGCCCACCTCGAGCTTCATGTATGTGTTTGGAAGGTCGGTGCTCTTTATTATTTTTGTCAGGCCTACCTCATACCTGCAGTAATTGCCTGAAGGCAGCACAGGCATGAAGTCCCAGAAGGATGAGAGCTTCTCCCTGCCCATGGCAGGCTTGCGCGCATATACAACCTCCAGTATGCCTGTGCATCTGCTGCATATCTGGCTTCTGTAATCGCTCTCGAAGGTGCTGCCGCACTTGGTGCATTTCAGATAGTACCTCATAGCGCATTACCTGTCTTCCATCTTAACAAATTTCAGCCCTATCCCGCCCGTGTAATTCTCCAACGGCCTGAGCAGCTTGTTGTTCTGCCAGTACTCCATTATGTGAGCGCACCATCCGGGTATCCTGCTGGCTGCGAACAGCGGCGTGAAAAGCCCTGAAGGTATGCCAAGGTATTCATATACGGGCCCGCTGAAGAAGTCTACATTGGGCCATATGCCGTGGGTCTTGCCGAGCTTGTCTATCATCAGCTGCTCGGCCCTAAGTGCTATTGCTGTGACGTTCTTCACGTCCTCGTTGGAGCCATTCATTATCTCCATGAGGCTCTCTTTTATTATCCTGGCTCGAGGGTCGTAGGTCTTGTAAACCCTGTGGCCGAAACCCATTATCTTCTTCTTTCCAGCAAGTGCCTGCTCTATGTATTCCTCCGTATTGTCGGGGTTGCCTATTTCATGCAGCATTGCCAGCGCATTCTCGTCGGCGCCGCCGTGCAGCGGGCCCTTTAGCGCAGATATGCCTGCCACAACCGAAAGGTACATGTCAGAAAGCGTTGAGGCAGAAACGAGGCATGCAAACGTGGAGGCGTTTGAGCTGTGCTCGGCGTGCAGAATTAGCATCTTGTCGAGCATCCTTGACTTGCTTGCATCTGACTTCTTGCCGGTGAGCATGTATAGCAGATTCTCCGCATGGCCAAGCTCATGGCTGGGCTTTGTGTAGCCATTCCCCAGTGCAGCGCTGCCCATTGCCGCAACTATGCTTGAGAGCTTTGATATCAGCCTTATGCTCTTGCGCATGTTAGCCTCGGGGCTCTGGTTCTCAGTCTCCGAGTCGAATGCTGAAAGCGCAGAGAGGGCGGCGCTCAATATGTGCATCTGCTTCTCCCTGCCCGAGAGCTTGCTTATCATGTCCAGTATGAAATCGGGCAGGTCACGTTCCGCAGCCATCGCCTTAGAAAATGAGTCAAGCTCTTCTTTCTTGGGCAGCTTGCCATAAAGCAGCAAGTAGCATGTTTCCTCAAACGATGAATATTTTGCTATGTCTTCTATTGCATACCCGCGGTAGTACAGCCTGCCATTTATCCCATCGACCTTGCTTATCTTCGAGTCCGTGAAATACACTCCTTCAAGCCCGTAATGAACCTCATTGGGTTTCTCCTCCATCACACCACATGCATTGTAGCTCATAGAAGTAATAAATCCCTTTTCATTCAATTTTATACTGTAATTAGATGGAGAAGAATTTCGATGTTATAATAGTCGGAGGAGGCGTCACTGGGACCTCGCTGCTGTACATGCTCTCCAGGTACACAAAGATAAGGAGGGTGCTGCTGCTTGAGAAGTACGGCAGCATAGCTTCGCTGAACTCCAACAGCAGGAGCAACAGCCAGACGCTCCATTTCGGCGACATAGAGACAAATTATACGCTTGGCAAATCCAGGAAGGTGAAAGAGTACGCGGAATACCTGCTGGGATATACACGGAACGTGTTGGACAGGAACGAATCCGGGAGCATATTACGCAAGTGCCAGAAGATGGTGCTTGGCGTGGGCCATGAGGAGGTTGAAGCGCTGGAAAGGATCTATGGATCTGGCATACTTGATATATTCCCTGGCCTGAAGAGGATAGAGAGAAAGGAGATAGCAAAGATAGAGCCCAAGGTGATAGAGGGCAGGAAGGGCAATGAACGCGTGCTTGCTCTGCTCTCTGACAAAGGCTACATGGTCGACTTCGGCAGGCTTGCTGGTACTTTCATAGACAAGGCGAGAAGGTACAATAGGGGAGTGAGGGTAGACACAGGTGTTGAAGTCAAAAAAGCCCACAGGACTAACGATGGATATATAGTACATGCGGGCGGCAGGGCGCTCAGCTCCAAATTCGTCGTGTTCGCGACTGGAAGCTACAGCCTGCATTTTGCAAAGATGTTCGGCTACGATGAGAACCTTTCGATACTTTCAATAGGAGGGGGATTCTACTTCTCAAAGCGCATGCTCAGGGGCAAGGTATACAGAGTGCAGCACGGCCACATACCTTTCGCAGCCATACATGCAGATCCGGACATCAACAATGGCAGCGTCACGAGGTTCGGGCCTACCGTTACTGTGCCTCCGGTGCTTGAGAAGGGCCATCTTGGCACCTTGCCTGATTATGTCAGGTCATTCGACATAGACCTTCAGACTGCAATAAGCCTTAAGCGCATACTGCTGAACAAGGACATAATGCGCATAATAAGGAGGAATATGTCCTATGGGCTCCCCGTAGTAGGAAAGGGGCTTTTCCTCAAGAACGAAGCCTCAAAGATAATACCAACGATAAAGGCCGGCGACCTGTGGCTCGACAAGAGCACAGGGGGGATCAGGCCGCAGATAATAGATAAGACAAAGCACTTCCTTGCACTTGGTGAGGCAAAGATACAGCGCGAAGGGCTCATATTCAACATAACGCCATCGCCCGGCGCCAGCTCCTGCGTGGGCAGCGCACTGGAGGATGCAAGGTACATATCCAAGTA
>JAJYTM010000055.1 GCA_021793035.1 Microcaldota archaeon | reverse complement strand
AGAAGGGCAGCGATAAGGGCGTCGACGGCATCCGCAGGCTCCAGACGATAAACGACGTCCTGAACAAGGGATCGTTGGAGAATCTCCTTGCCTACGGTTCTTCAAGGGACAATGAAGCTGCAAGCGAGAATGCTGCAGACAGCCTGATAAACCAGATAGCCAGCGACAGGAGAAACAATCGCGACATAACAATAATAGAGAGCCTGACAAAAGAAGGCCCAAGGGGCGAAAGCATAACTAAGAAGAAGAGCATAACATTTACCTCAAAGGGATCGAAGAAGCCGCGCATGAAGCGCGACGTGCATCTTGTCAAGCACGTGAAGCCTAATCCTAAGAAATCGAGGAAAGCAGCAAGTTCTAAAAAGGTTAAGGGGCATAAGAGATAATACTCTGAAGCATTGCGTCTTTTGGGCTCGTGGCTCAGTAGTGGAGCGCCTGCTTTGCAAGCAGGAGGCCGCGGGTGCGATTCCCGCCGAGTCCACAAAACTTCTTAGAAGGAGGTTTTATCAAGAACCAGAGAGAAATTTAAGCAGCAAAGCCGCAAGCGGGTCTGGGTGCGATTGCGGTTTCAAAGCCGAATCCCATCAAGCCCCTGGGTGCAGTCCAACGCAGGATTTCGCACCCATAAAGGGCGAATTGGAGAAGTACTTGCCTGCCTTGCCGAAGCGCCATCCCGTAGATATACGAAAGATGGTCATGCAGCAGTTCAGGAAACGCTTCCGGCAGAGCCGAATACCTAAGTATGGCTCGCTGAACAAGGGGTTTACTGAACAAGAGGTGCAGAGGTTCTTCAAGACGGTGGATAGCGATAAGTTCAGGTTGTTATTCTCATATCAGTCCCAGCTTGGGCTTCGCGTCGGCGAAGCCGTAAGGATAAACATCAAGGACATCAAGTTCGAGAGCAGGGAGCTAGTGGTAAAGACAGAGAAAGCCACGACTCTGAATACCTTGCTCCGCTCTTCCTGCTTCTCGTAAGCACTTGCGTATCTTTTGCACCATTCCTTAAGTAGCTAATCAAGTCAGGTCTCCCGCCACTACGTGCGTTAGGCTGGTAATGTTCGCCGTGCTCTCATTTGCTACGAACGCGAAGAGGTCATAGCGCCCTTGCCTGGCCAATAACCCAGCTTGGTGTTCGGTCTGGTTGTATGGCACCTCAAGGTATGACATGTTATCATACGTGCCAAAATTGTAATTAGGATGGTACTGCGCATTTGCTGTCATTAAATTATACATGGCTTGCGCCTTGCTAGAATTAATTGCCTCTACAACAACCTCGCTGACAGTGGCGTTATGCGCACCTCTGTAGCTTACCTCCCACACTGCGCTTGCATTTGCCACTAAGCTTTGGCTGAATTTGGAGATTGCGGCGGAGGTGTTAAACACATTTATGCTACTTGTCTGCACAGGGCCTATAAAGCCCTCGGCTTGGCCCTGAGTTATGTATGGTCGCGTTGGTGAAGGCAGCACCGTTGTGCTCGCAGTCCTGTTGTTCTGCGTTGATGTCGTAATCGCGGGTGTGGAGGGCACCGACTTTCCAACGAAACCGCCCAAAATCAGGGCAACGAAAACTATTGCTATGACGGCCACCGCCGCGCCGATTATCTTGAATGCCACCATAAAACCACATTCATATCTTGCCCTTATGATGTTTTATATGTTTGCTTCTGCTAGGAACGGTCTTGTCCAATAATTCCATTAGTACCTAGGGCATTTAACCCCTAGGATGCACCTTGGCTTTGGCGACTAAATGCAGACGTATAATAGAGCTTGAAGCTGTATCGTATAAAGGGTATGGATGAACGTTTGAACAACGACTTGTCATTGGAATTGATCAGTCAAATAGGAAAAGGGCAAATGCAGTAGGTGCAAAGCGGGCCGATTCGAGCGGCGATACGAAGAAAGCGCTGCGGTTTAAGGCTAGGAAGCCGGTCGCAGCCAAGATAAAGCCGCGAAGATCGAAGGATAAAGTCAGCAACTATGGTCACGCCAATGAAAGATAAATAACTATACTGCTTTTAGTTTAACGTTCACGGGCCTCGTAGCTCGGTAGTGGAGCGCCTGCTTTGCAAGCAGGAGGCCGCGGGTGCGATTCCCGCCGAGTCCATCAATAAGGATTCTCAAGCTTTCCTGAATCTGCGGGCCCTTTATGCTCTTTTACGAATTCCATTACTATCCTAGCTGTGCGCTTGTTATATACCTTAAGATAACGCACCAATTTTTTTGTGTTTACCGCCCTTAAAAGTTCGCTGTAATCTTGTATCGCAAGTCTAACTCTATAATAAAACAGGTCTATTAGTGTCTTCTCCGGGTCCGAGACAGGAACTACGATATCTCCGTATTTCAGATCTTCAAAACCAAAATAATATTTTCTTGGAATATGATGCAACACCACCGTGCTGCTACCGCCGAAAACTGCCATGAGAGACACTTTGACCCTGTGCGTGGTCATTATTTCCATCTTTACCTGATCATCTATCATGTCCCTGATCATCAAAGCGGCTAAGCCTCCGTAATAAAAAGGAGTGAATGCAAATCCGACTATTTCGTCCCTTTTCTCCAAGCTGTAAACGCCCTTAGTGAGTGAGCATATCCTCTTTCCAGCTGCCATCCTCGACAGCGTAACCTGGATTGTCTTATCCGATATGTTTCTGTGCCTGTCTCTCAGGGCCATCTTGGCATCATTGAACGTGAACGTCTTGAAATCCCGGAATATGATCCCTATCTCATCCGCCAATGTCGTCCAACCACCTTTCAAGAAGCATGATCATATCGCTGAAGCCTGGAGCTACTCCGCTGACTATTAGTTGCTTAAGCCTCTTCTCGTCCTTTGGAGGGATGTCTTTTATTCTGGCGAGGAACGCGTAGAGCTTATTGCGGGTAGAGGCAGTGGGTTTGTTGATTCTGTTCTTCAGCACCACCATATCGTATAGGTCTTGGATCTCGTGATTCTGCCGCACATACTTATCCAGATATGTGTCCATTTTCTCGTTCAGCAGGGCTTCGGCGCTGAGAGACAACACGATCCGCTTTGCTCCGTCAACCCTTTGGTATTCTGCGGCAATGCCGTTTGCCTTTGCAAATGTTATATCTAATTTTCCCGTAGTGAACGCTCCTTTAAATATCACATGCAGCGTCCTAGTCTTATTATTGTATTTCTCCTCCCTTATCGGATATCCGCTTTCAACCAGGAGTTTGTGGAACTGTTTCTGAAACAGGCTTTCTTCCGAAGCGTTCAGGTTGGAATAGAAGTCCACGTCACGCGAGAAACGGTTCCCCCCATAACACCGCCATACCGCTGTACCGCCATGCATGACAAAGCCGCCATAATGCTTTAGCACGAGATCGACAATCTCATCTTCTATTATGGCCCTGTTGCGCTGCGTTTCATTCGTGATATCCATAATTGATAACGCCTTATTACTAACAGTTATGTTATCAATAAGGATTTTTATATCTTTGCATATAATGGCACATGCTGTGCGAATTCAGCAGAGTTCATTAATTGATATCCTCAAACTTTCCTATAAAGCAGAGAGAATTAGCTTGCTTTAGGGGTGTCACTGCACTTGGTCTGGGAGGCCGGTGATGCTCAATCTTGCCTTATATGCCTCAAAGCACAAGCGCTCAATCTTGCTTTTTGAATCCATGATTGAAGCATAAGATTTGCGCATGCGTTCATCCTGATCAGCAAGCTCACCGAATCTCTCTTCTGTCTTGTCCCTCTCGCTCTCCATTTCGTGGAGCTTCGATGACAATGCAGCGATATGTTCCTTGATTGCGTTGGCTTCCGCTTCTATGCGCTGCAATTTGGCCACCATACTTGGGATGCCGCTGCTGAGAGCATTTGATATCTGGCTTACGTCAGACTCGTGGCCCTTGAATTTTGATGGATTGCTTAGTATGTATTCGCGCATCTTGCGCAATTCGCTCTCAAAGGCATTGTAGTTATCCGTGTTGACTAAGAGGCGCATAGGATCGCCTATGAACTCTGTTACATGCACCTTCCCTTTCGACTCGTGATCGTATATCCTTGACGCCCTGGATAAGGGCTGGAGAATTGATATGATGCCATGCCGCATGGCTTTCTCTTCGTCCTCAAGAGAATGCATTTTGGATTCGTATGAAGAACGCTCCGCCTCTACTGCGCTTATTGCGTTCCTCAGCTTCTCATCTGCTTTCTCGTTCCTGTCAATCTTCAGCCCGCTTTTTCTGGAGCTCGCTTCGT
>JAJYTM010000054.1 GCA_021793035.1 Microcaldota archaeon | reverse complement strand
GCGAGGACGTTGGCGACATGCGCATTATGCGCAAAAGAGCCTGCGAGACCTGAGCCCACGTAATTCTTCATATAGTTCAGACGCTCAACAGATTTTGCTTCAATGCCGAAATACTTTTTTAGCACGTCCGGCTTTATTGTCGCCTCGGCCGCCAACGATACGCCTCGGCCGCGTATCATGTTTATGGCAGAGGGCTTTTTGTCGGCGCACATGTTTCCGCTCTCGCTCATCACATCCGCTCTGACACCCATTTTCTCAAGCTCATCGGCAAGGATTTTCGTTGCATGAGAGGAAGCTATGGTAACCATGTTCATCCCCATAGCGGCCTTCGTATCTGCAGAATATCTGATATAGAGCAGCCTGCCTGTGGTGTATGCCTCTACGTCCAGAAGCTCTATTCTGCTGCTCTTATCCCTGAACGCTTTCTTGAGAAGTGCCAATCCTGCCTCGGACTTGACGAACTCCGTCGCCTTGAGCGACCCTTCAACCGAGCCGGTATCCAGAATCACGCTCCTTGTCATATTGCTGGACAGATGCCTGACTTTGACACCGCCGCTTCTGTTTATCGCAGACGCTCCCCTGTTCAGCCCTGCAACCAGCTTTCCCTCGGTTGTAGCAAAAAACACCGCAGAGTTGCCTGACATAAAATCCCCGTCAATCAGGAGCTCCACAAAGCCCACAGGGATTTGCGCACTTCCTATCGAATTCTCGATGTTCCTTGCGCATGCATCCTTGAAGTCTATGGCACCGCTCCCCACTGCAGAAAGCTCAACGCCGGTTCTCCTTTCGACATACATGCGCCTGATGCGCGTCGCTTCATTCTCGTCCCTGACTACTGCTGCGACTTCATGGCTTTTGAGCTTCCCTTCCGCTATCTTTTTAACCAGCTCCTCTTCCTTTTCCTTTTCCATAGCATCGACAGAATAGTGAGGGATGGAGCGGAATATATCGCTTTCCGAGGCATACGCCAGTAAGCGAACAGAGCCGATGCGTCTTTTAGAAAACGGGTGCAGCCTTTTCGAATACCCCATGGCCGTGCCCGTTGATTCTTCGAAGCTTACGAACGCGGCTTGCGGAAGCAGCAGGAACATTTCCATGCCCTGTCTACTTTGCATATCCCTATATGCACGGCGCCCCGACAGTGAAGCTCACAGCCTTGATAGCTTGCCCTCCTTCCTCTTCTCCGCATCGAGCCTTTCCAGGCCGTAGCTGTTAAGGTCTATGAATTTCATGCTGCTCCCTACAAGGCTTGGATTTGCATATGAAAGCTCGTAGAATGATTCCTGCATCAGCTTCCTGTAGTCCGGATGCCCCTGCCTAGAGGTCCTCAGCTCATGCATCCATACGGCCTCGCGCAGGTCGAATGAAGCGTACCACCTAAGCTTGTATGCGAAAGGCACGACAGACTGCGCAAACTGCGGGAGCCTGGACTTCATGTCCCTGTACAGGCTTGCCGCAGCCTCAATCTTGTCCTTGTAGAAATCCTCTGCATTTATCCTGTATATCTCCGCAGGTATGGTGTATCCCTCGTCTATGCCGAGCTCCTTCCTCACCTGCAGCGCAAACCTGTTCCTCTGCAGGTCCCTGAATATGCCGAAGTTTCCCCTCCATTCCTCTATGTAGTTGGCGTTTTCGAAGGACCTCGGGGGCTTCTGCCTCCTATTGGTCCTGCCCTGCACCGAGGCGCTTATTATGGCTTCTGCATTCACATCTGATGATTTGCCAGCATCAGACCTCAGAAGCGATATTATTCTCTTCAGTGGCAACGAGCTGTATGGGTATACGCTTGCTGCAGCCACTGTGTAGAGAGACTTCTCGTCGCCTTCGTAACTTACGAGTTCAACATCCCTTTCGGCATCTCTCTGCCGCCTTAGTATTCTTGCCTTATTCTCTTCGCTCAATCTGCTGCCATCCGCCTTGCGCGCATATAGCATGTCTATTTCCTGCCCTAGCTTCTCCATGAGCAGCCGCTGCTCGCGCATGAATTTTATCTCCTCCATGCCGTGCTGGCTCATGACCCCTCCTATCAGGTATTCGTTGTCCTTCCTGAGTTCATTGTAGCACTGCGTTGCTGTCTGTATTATAGGAGGGTAGTCCAAGGACAGCATCTTCTTCAGCGAATGGTCGAAGCTCCTGAAACTTGCATACCATCCCAGGTTGGTCATTGTTGATGCAGGGAGCAGGCCCCTTGCGAGATCGAGCGACTTTGCCTTTATGGAGCTCTTGTATGCGGAGCGGGCGCGCTTCTCCTCGTTCTCCGCGTCGTCAACCTCTCCGGCCTGTATTGCGCTGAACTTTGCCGATTGCGGCACTCCGTTTACCTTTACCGAGAATACTTCCTCTTCTATGGGCATCGAATCAAGCAGATACTTCTCTAAATCGGCACGCAGGCGCTTGACCGAATCGAACAGAAGGTCCATTGTCTGCGTATATTCCCCGGATAGCGGTGACTGCATAACTAGCTCGTACTCCTTATAAGGATAGCTGCCTGTGCCGTCCTTGCTCTTCCCTATTATGTACCCTTCATTGTCGAGCTTGTATTTTGATGTGAAATCCACATACCTGGTGGATTTCTCTATATAGCCGGCAAGCCTTCCGTCCTCTATGTATTTCGCTTCGAGCTGGTCGACCCCATCGATGGCTATATGGGCTCCGGCGTTGTCTATCACGGAATCGTCGCCATACTCCGCAAATACCCTTTTGAAGAATGCATTTGCCCTCTTCCCGCCTATCGAGAAGCTGTTTGCCCTCTTTATCGCATCTATCGCTTCGTGGATGTCGCTGTAATAGCTGCCGGTCTCTGGATCTGTGGCGAACTCCTTTAGGAAAAGCCTTCGCATGCTCATCTCGGACCTAGAATACCTGGCTACGAGCGCCGCCTTTGTGACTTCAGGCATGCCCTGCAATACGAATACGTTGCTGTCAACATTGCTGAAAAATGCGGATAGCACATCTTTCTCTTCATCAGTATATCTCTCTGTAAACTTAGTAAGACCCGGCATTATTTCACCCTGACAAAGGGGCTTTGCCCGCAGTAATATTTATGCGTTGCGCAGCCCTTTCAGCTAATAACGTTTCGCGCGCATGGCTTTGGCTTATGGACTTGGAAGAAGCAGCATTAAGGCAGAGGAATGAGTGGTTTACCTGGAGCGTGATGTGCGCTTTCTTGCACTGCCCCTTGAAGCGGTTCTCTTTACCGAGCCTTTGGCTTTTGAAGCGCCCTTCTTGCGCGCAGTGCCTTTTCTAGCGGCACGTTTCCTCGCAGGCTTCCTGGTTGCAGCGGGCTTCCTCGCGGCGCGTTTCCTTGCACTCTTTACAGATGCTGCAGTCCTGCTCGCCCTTGCCACCATCCTTGTGCGCGCCTTGCTGGAACGCCTAAGTATGACTGCAGATATCACAGCGACTATCACTATTACCACAACCACTATTGCTACTATGTAGTATATCAACGGTATGGGCTTCGGCGCTGCAGAGTATATGGTAAGTATCTTGGCCACGCCTGCAGTTATTAAGGCGCCTTCTCCAGAAGATGTTATTTTCGTTGGCGCAGCTTCGACGACCTGGACGATGCCCTGCCATTCCAAGCCGGGCTTGTCGCTGCTGGGCATATCTACCTTAATGCTTACCACCATGTTTGAATGAGGCCCGAGGGTGCCGTTCATTGGAGTTACTGTAACAGTAGGAGTGGCGTTATGCGGTATCGTATTCAGAGTAGGCAGTATCACCGTGAAGTTTATGGGCGTGCTGCCGCCGTTCAGTATTGAATAGTTGAAGGTTGCGCTGCTGCCTACACTCACGTTCATTGTTGGCTGGCCTGCCTGCTCGCCCAGCTGGGCGTACGATAGCGCAGCAAAGCTAAGCGAAAGAAGTATTAACAGGCTCACATACTTGAAATTCATCGCAACACTTAGCAGCTGTTCTCTATGGTTATGGTCTGCTCGTACGATCCTGCAGGAGTCCCTCCAGGGACACCAAGACCGAAGTAGATGTTATTGCTGGTTACTGTATTCGACTGCGTAGGCGCAGGTATTGTTATGCCTGTAGTAGCAAGTGTATTTGATAAGGCAGTTCCTGTGTATTTGGTTTGCGAGGTAGCATCCCATAGTGTGTTGCTGACACCGAAGCTGGTCGGCGAAAGCGTATTGCCGTTTAGGTACCAGTTTGCTCCTTCTACAAGCAGTGATGCAGCCACGTTGCCTCCGTTATCGCTATCAGTAACTAATACGTTTGTTGGCACATTTGCAGAAGCCACTATAGGGCCGAACGATATGGCGTTTGGAGACAGGGATATGTAGCATGTTCCCAGTACGTCCACTTCTGCGGTTATGGCGTTTGCAGTTGATGATTTATTGTATATGCCCTGTGAAGCGTTGTAGTTTTCA
>JAJYTM010000053.1 GCA_021793035.1 Microcaldota archaeon | reverse complement strand
GAGAGGACCCGAACGAAAAGGTTTATAAGGGCGAAGCCCTTATGTCATAAATGATATAGTGATATTATGCCGAGCCCCATTGCGGTCGTACCATATAATTTCATACAAAAAAGATACGATTTTAATGCGCTGCTTAAGCGCTTGATTTACTTGGATTATTTGGATATGCATAACTTAACAAAAACAGAAGAAGGCACTCTTGAAGATTGGGTAAAGGTCTTCAAAAAGTGCCGCTATTCTTCTAGATACCTAATTGATGCGGATTTGAATATCTTAGGATACTGGCATTTTGTATCTTTAACGGAATCTTACTTTAAAAAGGCAAAGAAAGGCCTACTCCTGGACGGCGAGATAAGACCAAGTTCTATTTATTCGCTCAACGAGAGGGGCATTTATAATATCTATTTCGTTTCGATAGTGTTACTGCCCAAAATTAGGGACACAAACACAATAATAATGCTTGACAATTCATTTTTTGACGCAATCTATGATTTCGCACATAAGGGAGTATATTTTAACGAAGTACTGCTGAATGCGATTACGCCGGAAGGGAAAAAACATAACTGGGGCATGCATTTTGTAACAAAGCACTCTCTGCGTGGGAATGTCTACTACATGAATTTTGCGGAATTCTTGCTAAAAAACGGCTCTGATAGAAATGATGTGCTAAAGTTATATTCAAAGCGTTTATTATAAGGATAGAAGAATTTTACAAAGCCTTGGTTTATATTATTTATATTAACCTATCTTACTATAAAAACAATATGCGCTTGTGTTTTCTTACCTCGTTGTCAACGGGCAGGCGAGAAGATATATCGTAAGCACATCGAAGCCTCTCAGGGCTCTTGTACAGCAGACTTTACTCCCATATAAATAATTAATTCTGTAATAGCTTGCATTGACATACTTAGGTCATTCAAATGAACGATAAAAGTTTTTATTTGGTGTTTGCATATCCGACTACCTCTGGAGCTCTCCACGTTGGGCATGTGAGGTCCTACACTCTACCCGACATTATAGCAAAATACCATCTTTCCAAAGGCGAAAACATTTTCTTCCCGGTAGGATTCCATGCTACCGGCTCAGATGCAATGAAGATATTCAATGCAATCAAAGCAGATCCAGATAAAGCAGAGAGCTATGGCATACCAAGAGATGGCATAGACAAAATAAACGAACCTGCAGATGTTGTTAAGGTCCTTGCTTCATCATATATCGGCCTCTTCAGAAAGGCTGGCTTTTCATTGAATTATGATGCAGCCATCTCGACTATAGATCCTGCGTACAGCAAGGTAATAGAATGGCAGTTCAGAAAATTGCATGAATTAGGGTATTTGATTCAGAAGGATTACCAGTTGCCGTGGTGCCCTAATGAAAATCAGCCTGTACATTTGGATGCATCTGAATCAGATATAGCTAGTTTCAAAGGCAACAAGGTGATAAAATACGATCTAGTGCTATTTGAAGGAGACCTACCTCTTATGGGATATACCATGGATTTAAGCGGTCTTCTTGGTTCCATAACCCTAGAGATAAATCCAAAAGAAAAATATGCAGAAGCAGTTATAGATGGTAAAAAGGTAGTGATATCAGAAAAGGCCATAGGGAAGCTCCTTAATCTGGATAGGGATATAAAGAAAATAAGGGATGTAGCAATCGGCGGTACAGACAGCCTGAAAATCTTGAATCCAATAACGCATGAACGCGTTACAATAAGAGAAACGCCGTTCGAGATAGCGGATGGGACAGATATCAAAATTATTGCAGACGCAAAAACCGAGGAAAGTAAAAAACATCATAATGCCACAGCCGGCGATGAAGTTTACAAAAAACTAGAAGCCAGCAACAGGATAGACACCATGCAAGAGCTGTCTGCAAAGCCGGTATACTGCAGATGCGGTGCAGAGGTAATAGTGAAAACGATAAAGAATCAGTGGTTTATAGACTATGGTAATAGGGACTGGAAGGAGTCGGCAAAAAAGCTCGTCGATAATATCTCGACCTTTCCCAGCGGTTATAAGGACGAGCTTTATGGGATAATTGATTGGCTCGGGCCTCGACCATGCGTCAGAAGAACCGGCTTGGGGACCAAATTCCCATTTGAAGATGGCTGGATTATTGAAGCGCTATCCGATTCAAATATATACATGGCAATATACATAATTGCGGAAGCGGTAAATTCCGGCAAAATCCATGTCAATTCAATATCTGACGAACTGCTTGATTACGTGTTCTTAGGCAAAGGGGAGATGAATGAAGTCAGTTCTACTACTGGTATAGCTACAGATACTATAAAGGCCTTGAGGGATAGATTCGAAAGCACATATCCGCTGGATGTAAACTTTGGCGGCATGGAGCACAAATCCGTTCATTTTCCCTTTTTCATATTTAACCATGCAGCAATATTCCCTGAAAAGTACTGGCCTAGGGCAATCTTCCTAAATTGGCATGTGATAAGCAACGGAGCGAAGATGAGCAAACACCTAGGCAACTATGTGTCGTGGAATGATGCACTAAACACGTACGGTACTGATGCAGTGCGGCTGTATATTGCCTCCGGTGCAGAGCAATGGAGCATATTTAATTGGAGCAACCAGGTTGCAGGAGAGACTAAGACTAGATTGGTTGAGTTTATCAATCAGACTCGAAGGCTAATAAAACTATCTACAAACTCAAATTCAACAGGCGATAACGAGACAATTTTTGACCAGTGGCTTTTGTCTAAACTAAATTCATCAATACAGAGCGTAACAGCATACATGGACAGGTATGAGATACGACCCTCAATAGTAGAAGCATTCTCTGATATGACCGGCCATCTAAGTTCTTACTTATCTTATAATAAGATTAATAACAAGACATTGAAAACATTTATAGAGAAGCATTTGGCTATGCTTTATCCATTCATTCCAAACACATCAACGGAGCTGTTAAGGGATTTAGGTGTTGACAAAGCGCAGATAAAGTGGCCCAGCATAGAGAAAGAGAGGATAAACAAAAAATTGGAGAACGTTTTCAACAGTTTAGACAATACTATAAAAGATTTGAATAGCATTAGAAAAATCAAGAATAAATATCAGGAAAATGAAAATAACACCTGTTATTTGTATGTATCAACAGACGAGGAAAAAATCATCTATGAAGAAGCAAAAGAACGGTTGACGAAAACCGCAGGGATAAATGAAATCGTCGTATTTAAAGTAGGTGATAAGGACATTTATGACCCCGAAAATCGTGCTTCCCGCGCAAAACCCTTTAGACCTGCAATATTTATGACCGGCTAGGATAGAAACAAAATTAATCAAAGCAAGATATAATAACTACCGACGGTTAAGGGCTGATTCTATGGCCTCTTTGACATCGGGGGTAATGTTATAAGCATCTAAATCGTCCTGTTTTACGAAAGCGAACTTTTCATGCTCTTCTGAAAGCTTTACCCCTCCATCATCAACTTTTACCAAAAAGTTGAATTGCCTTGTTTTCTTGCCTTTACTCGAAAGATAATCAAAAGATGATACATAGTAAAGGATCCCCGAAATTTTAAGGCCTGTCTCCTCCAGCGTTTCCCTTGCCAGTGCATCCTCTATCGATTCCCCCTCTTCTACGCCCCCGCTGGGTATCTCATACAGGCCTCCCATGAAATCCGCTCTGGCTCTCTGCAATATTAGAGCACTATCATCTTTTACTATCACTGCACCTGCAACAAATCTCTCTATCTCATCGGCATTGGCTTTCTTGATAAGGTCATTCACAAAAACTCTGCTATAAGCTATCATATAATCAGAAAATTGCATGTTTAGCTTTTTAATCTTTATGTTCCCCGGGTTTCAAATGATTGCCATAGAGAATACCATAAGCAATATGCGCGTTCTATGCCTGGGATCCAAACAGTTGGCCAACGGGTAGGTTTAAGTAAATTCCCCTGCTAAAATCCATTATGGCAGATGTCACCATGGCTAAGGATACTCGGTTCGACTTTTGCAAGCTAGGGCTCGATACAGACAGCAACATAGCAAAGGTATACCGGGATAGCACGGTAGTTGCATTTATGGACGCCAATCCGGCGGTCAAGGAAGGCCATACGCTTGTGATACCGATAAGGCATTACTCCCTGCTAACAGACATGCCGGATGAGGAATTCTCGCATCTTGCCGTGATCGCGAAAGAGGTCGCTGCCGCTGTCAAGAAAGCTTATCACACAGATTCTGTGAAGATCGAAATCTTTGACGGAATGTCCGCCGGAGGGACTGTAAACTACCTCCATGTGCACGTCATACCGAGGTATGCAGATGACGAATTCGACCCCGCTGGCGGCAAACCTGTTTATTGGAAAACATATTCGGAAAGGCACGGAGGGAAAAGGCCGGATATCAAAGAACTCAGGGAGATTGCGGCGAGGATCAGCGCATTAATGTGATGCACTCTATGGGGATATATAAAGCTCCAACGCCATATCTGCAGATTCAAATGGTAAATTCATGGAAAT
>JAJYTM010000052.1 GCA_021793035.1 Microcaldota archaeon | reverse complement strand
TGGGCTTGAGCGGAAGCGCCCTCGCAGCCCTGGCGGATTTGCTTGCATCCTCATTCTCTACATATGCCCTGGCATTGACTTTTGCAGAAATGTATCCCAGAGACGACGATAGTACGGAGAACAGCATATCATGCTTTATGCCTATCTTATCCACATAGTCGCCCGGCTTCCTGAACTGCGCCAGGTACTTGGCGAGCTTCTCCTTGTCTATGTCATGCATAGCGCCTATCACCGCCGAAATGCCCTTCTTCTCGACAAGCATGTCGTATGCGTCGAACTTCCATGGCGATGCGACTATGATCTTGATCTCCTTAACAGACTTCCCCTTGTTGGCGGGCATGTTGGACATCAGCGATACTGCATTCGAGATATCCTGCAGCATGCTCTCGATTGCGTCGTACGCCTTTTCGAGCTCGGTGTTTATCATGGACTTGTCAGGCACCGGCCACTCCTCCCTGGCCACGAAAGTATTCTTCCCTAGGGTGTGCCATAGCTCCTCCGCTATATGGGGCATCACAGGATAGAGCATCCTCGCTACTGCAGACATGTACTCCTCAAGCACGAGGCCGTTCCTGCCCCCCATATCCGTGTACCTCTTGAGTTCGCTTACCGACGAGTAATATATCTCGTTGTATGCGCCCTTCATCATTATCCTGTCCATCAATGACGTTGCGGTGACGATCTTGCTGTTCAATTTCGAATAGAGCCAGAAGTCCAGCTGGCTGAGCTCCTTGCTGCCGAGCGAATCCAAATCGAACATGACGGAATAAAGGTATTCGTTCCTCGACTTTATGCCCCCTACCTGCGTCTCGCTGAATTCCACGTCCGTATCGAGGTCAGCTCCTGCTACGAGTGCCATCCTGAGCGGATCCGCGCCGTATTTTACCAATGCGTCCTTGAGCGGTATCACGTTGCCCATGCTCTTGCTCATCTTTTCACCCTCGTATTTGACTATGCCGTTCGTGACTATCTGCTTGGGCCACATCTTTTCCGGGAATACCGCGACGTGGTTGAATATGTACATCGCGAGGTGGTTGTTGACCAGGTCGGATCCAGAATGGCTTGAAGTGAAGCTGTACCAATAGTCGAAGGAGTCCTTGCACTCTTTCACTGCCATCTCGTCCAATCCTGCCTCCTTGGCGGCTCCTGCGGCGTCGCCCTTCGAGAGGTATACATAATCGAAGAAAGAATCGCCGAGGCTCTCGGGCTTCACGCCCGCCTTGGCCAATATGTGGTATATCGTATAGAACGCCATGTATATCGTTGAGTCGGAGAGCGATTCGATTATGTGCTCAGTGTTGAAAGGGAAACGTGTCCCGAGCCCTTGCGCTCTTTCGGCAGCTCTCAAATCCAGCCAGTCTATCACGTTTTCAAAGGTGTGGACTAGCTTGTCAGGGAATATGCCCATGCCCGCCAGGCATTTCTTGGTGGATTCCTTCCAGGCCCTGTTGCCATAGTCTATGAACCACTGGTCCTCTACTATCTTGACTATAACCTTGGTTCCGCACCTGCAGTACACCGGCTTGTCATTGCCTATGACATATATGTTGAATGCCTTGGATTCATTGATTAGCTTGGCCTTGAGCTCCTCGCGTGCCTTCTCCTCGGGCATGCCTGCGAACTCCCCCTCGATCTCCACTCCGCGCTTGGATTCCTCCTTGTACAGCGCCTTTGTGGCTTCCTCTATCGCTGAGTCGCTTGAGGCTCCATCCTTCCAGTCAAATGATTCAAGATATACCAATGAAGGTATCTTTGTCTCGCCATCCATGCCCTCTATTCTTATCGTGCGCTTGTACGGCTCCTTAGGCACTTCAATGCCTTTGTCTTCGAGCCTTTTCAGTGCAACGTAGTCGAAAGGCGCATGTGCTGGGACTGCCATGACCACTCCGGTGCCATAATCATCCCTGACAAAAAACCCCGGCAGGATGGGTATCTCCTCCCCAGTAAGCGGATTTACCGCTTTCTTTTTCATCAGCTCTTCGATGCTTATGCTCCCAGTTACCTTAACTTGCTCCTGATAGGCAAGTATTGAAGCAGAAGCCTTTGAGATGAAAGCCTTTTCTCCGTTTACCTCTGCGATTACATATTCGGCATTGTCGTTCACGAACAGGTTCGTGGCACCATATATTGTTTCAGGCCTGTATGTCGCGCATATGAAATGTGCATCGCTCGACGAATCCTTGAACTTCACAGCAAGTATGCCCTCTATCTCAGTGGGCACGTCGCCCTTCGTATCATGCTGCCCTACCGGATTCTGCTCGTTAGTGCACCAGCCTATTGGGTGCCTGCCCTTGCTCAAGAAGCCCGCCTTTTCCAGTATGCGGAATTGCCACTCGACCATCCTGCTGAACAGCGGATCTATGGATGTGAACGTCCTCCTCCAATCTATGCCCATGCCCGCGAGCTCCATGCCTCTCCTTATCTCCTTGCTGAAGTAATCCGCTATGAAGAATGGATCTGACATCTTTTCGACGTCCCCTGCAGGAAGGTGAAACGTTTCAACGAGCTCGTTCATTAGGTCTTCGTCCTTGTTTGCGACTCTCTTTGCTATCGCAAGTATGGGTGTCCCGGTTTTGTGCCATCCCATCGGGAAGAGGACATTGTAGCCCTGCATGGACATGTATCTCGCGTATGCGTCAGCAGTTCCGTAAGTCCTGAAATGCCCCAGATGCTGCGGCGTATTCACATAAGGCCATGCTGCAAAGACCATGAGCGGTTTCCTGTCGTCCGGCTCCTTCTCGAATATCTTTGCATCTCTCCATGCATCCTGCCATTTCTCCTGTATTGCAGCGTAATCCAAAGCCATATAATCATCTGAAATGCCCGCATGCACGACTAATGCAGCAAGCCCGACAGCAGATACTAAGTATCAGCTTTCCTATTTAAAAGTTTAGTATTAAAATATATTAAGAGATACGCATAAGCAAGCACAACTGCGTGGCATTGGCACTTTCTGGGGCGTTACGATATGGATTTGATGCTGTACCTGAGAATAGCAAGCATAATAGCCATAGCTGCGGCATACCTGCTATTCGATATTTTCAACAGGCGCAATGTGCCATCGGCATTCGTCTACGCAACGCTGGTATACGGGATACTGCTTGCACTCGCTTATTTTAACCTCAGCACTGTGCTGATCGATCTCGGCATAGCGGCAGCAGTGTTTGCGCTCGGCTATGCAGTGTACAGGGCGGGCCAGCTCGGTCTTGGCGACGTGATGGAAATGTGTGTAATATCGCTTATACTGCCATTCCAGAACTTCCCCATGCTCGCGTTACTGTACCAGTACAACATACCTTTCATAATAGCTGTGGCGATAGCATCGGGCGTTGTGGCGCTTGTCGTGGTGCCTGCCTATTACCTGCCGCATACAAGAAAGGAGCTTGCCGAGAGCATAACCTCAATGGTATCAACGAAGGACATATTCAAGTCGGCCCTTATAGGCTCTTCATACATTATCCTTATAGGCATGCTTGCCTACACGCATACGATAAGCATATACGGAGTCATAATATTGGGCATAATAATGCTGGGCTCAGCCTTCACCATACTGTTCGAGAGGCCAATAACGGAATCCATGATACGCTATGTCTCGGTGGACGAGTTCGAGGAAGGCGACATAATAGCATTCAACATCATGGGCACGAGCCAGGTAGAGGCGCTGAGGGTCAAGGCGAATAGCTTCGGCAAGCTGGTCACAAAGAAGATGATAGACGAGATGAAGGCAAACAACATCACCGACAAGATACCTGTCTATAAGCTCGGTATACCTTTCGCAGTGCCCATATTCATAGCGGTTTTAATATCTTTGCTTTTCGGCAATCTGGTTATACTCATACTATAGCAGTACAGACTGCCCCGTAGCTGGATGACAAAACCTTTTAATATTATGCATTATATATATTTAATGGATTGGTGAGAATTTGAACTATGCAAGGGAGCACATAAGGAGATATTGCGCTTTCGCATATAGAAAAGCGCTTGGGGCATCAATGGTCACATTTGCAATTGCCCTTGCTGCAGGTTTCATATTTACTAGCATAATGAACGCCACTCTCGCACCCAATTATATTCTTGATATATCCTTCTGGGCTGTCCTGATAATAATAACTACATTCATACTTGTGATAAATTTTGTCAACGCCCATGTGTCGATTACAAAGTACATGAACGATTACGAGCACAAGAAGCATACGAAATACACAGGGGCATGGATCGCGGCACTGGTCATCGGTGCGCTGGTGTTCCTCATGCCTATACTGTTCCTCAACAGCTATATAGAGCCGTTTATTTTTCTCTTCAGCTTCGGCGGCATACTGTGGGTCGTATACTTTTCCACCGCATTCCTGTTCCGGAACTATTATCATGAGCTCGCTTTCGGTGCCATAATACTGTGGATATTCTTTGCATTGGGGATTGCAGAATTCAACAGTTTCCTGCTGCTGTCCCCTACTGGTCTGTTGCCATTGGCTGTAGCCATGGTCGTGCTGATAATAACCTTCGGGATCGTCGGGACTATGCTGCTGTTCAATTCTACAAGGGACTTCATCGTGGATTTCGAAAGGGGTGTGAGTTCGTTGGAGAGGGAGCTGACCC
>JAJYTM010000051.1 GCA_021793035.1 Microcaldota archaeon | reverse complement strand
GCCTTTAATGCTTCGGGCATGTTGAGGTCTGTGTTTATGGATCTGATGAAGGAATCCTTCGCTTCCTCTATCGCGCGCTTCGCTTCTTTGTCATCAGGCTTCATGCTCTCTGCATTGCCGAGCCTTGTTATAAAATCAGACAGCCTCTTCACGGCGCCCCCCGCGCCCTCAAGGGATTTGTCCGTTATGTTCGGCTGGCTCCTGTAATGCACGGAAATGAGCAGGTACCTTATGTCCCTCCATGCATATCCTTTTTTCAGCAGATCGTCAAGCGTGAAGAAATTCCCAGCAGATTTCGCCATCTTCTTCCCGTCTACGAGGACGAACTCATTATGCATCCAGTAATTCACGAACTTCTTGCCCGTAGCGCCTTCGCTCTGCGCTATCTCGTTCGTGTGGTGTATCGGTATGTGGTCCACTCCCCCTGTGTGGATATCGAAGGTCTCGCCAAGGTATTTCATCGACATCGCCGAGCATTCTATGTGCCATCCCGGGAACCCTACGCCCCACGGGCTGTCCCATTCCATCTGCCTCTTCGCATCCTTCGGGGAGAATTTCCACAGTGCGAAATCCGTCACGTGCTTTTTGCCTAATACTGTCTCTACCCTTTCGCCGAATATCAGGTAATGGTTCAGCTGCTCGAAATTCATACCTGTCAGCGCACCATATTCCTTGAAATTTGAGCTGTCATAATATATGCCGTCGTCTATCTTGTAGGTGTATCCCTTCCGCTCAAGCTCGCCCACAAGGCTTACCATCTCCTTTATGTGCTCCGTTGCCCTGGGCGACACTGCAGGCCTCAGGCAATTAAGTGCATCGCAATACCTGAAAAACGCATCCTCATAAAATTTTGCAATTTCATATGCGGTCTTGTGCTCCTTCTGCGCCTCTTTCTCCATCTTGTCCTCACCTGCATCAGCCTGGCTTGTCAGATGGCCCACATCGGTTATGTTCCTTACGCTTATCACTCTGTACTTGTTGTACTCCAAGGTCCTGCGCAGCAGGTCTACGAAAATGTATGCGAACATATTGCCCATGTGCGGATAGCTGTATACTGTAGGCCCGCAAGAGTACATGCGCACCACACCCTTTTCTATCGGTACAAACTTTTCGAGCTTCCTGCCCATAGTGTTGAAAAGAAGTATCCTGCTCTTTGACCCTTTAGTGACGGGGTTGCTTTTTGCTGTCATATTAACACTGCATCAATACTCGTGGAGCTTCTTCATGATCTCCTCGAATTCCTTCTTGCTTATGTCCCCTCTGGCATATCTCTCCTTGGCTATCCATTCCGCTCTCTCCTCCCTGTACCAGGCCCTCCTGTGCCCTCCGAATCCAAATATCCAACGGAAAAACAGCACCAGCAGCATTATCCAGAAGAGCATCCAGAATATTCCGAGGGCTCCTATAAAGGGCGCGAAGCCCATCATGAAAACAGAATAATGGAAGAATATTCCTGCTGCAAATACTACTATCGCCAACACGGCCAGCACCAAAAAGATCATCAGAGTGGGCATATCCACGTTTTCATGGGAGATCATCGAATCATCAATAACTTTGCACGCCAATACTATAAAATATATGCGCCAAGGCTTGATACTGCATTAATGCTGCACTACCGAGTTGCACCCTGCAGGCTGTGCAATATCGCCGCTGAACATCAGCTTGATATAGCCCAGATACGGCACGCTTGCTATGACCCTGCCTGATACGTGGCTCTGGTTTATCGGGTAGTTGCCGTACTGCATGTCAAGCCCGGGGTTGTTGTCCCCCTTGGTCAGTGCGTAGTAGCTTCCGGATACATTGAGCACTGCATACACCCTGTGCACCACGTAGGCGTCTCCAAGCGTGTAGAAGTAATCGCTCGGAATGGTCCTATAGACTATTATGGTGTTGTTCGCATCGCCATATACGCTGTGCCCCAGCACGTCTATGCCTGTTGTATACGCTTCGTTCTCAATCGTTCCGTTGCTGAATTCCACTACCCTGCTTCCGCAGTAATACCTTACAAGGTTGTTATTCTGATAACCGGCAGGTATCGGATAATACCTGCCATCGAAGAACTTGAAAAGCCCGATATTCCAGCCTCCATGCACTATCTGGCTAACTTGCATGCCGCTGCTTGTGTTGGTGTAGGCCATGCACACCAGGTTTTCGGAACCGAAATTGCTCTCCATAGGGTTAAACTCCTCGTGCGTCACGTTTATTATTGGCGCATGAACATTGCTGAGGTTGAAGCCCTGGAGCATTATCAGGTCGCCCCGCTGCAACACCGGGAGCATGCTGCAGCTTGGCACAACGTCTATCGGATCGTTGGTAGCCAGGAAGAATCTCAAAGCGAACCATATGAGCACTACTATCGCTATTGCAATAATTACTTCTATGAGGTTCCTCTTCAGCCCCTCGTCCTTTACGCTGTAGGTAAACTCCATAACTATTATTACCACTATTGTGAAGGCAGCAAGCGTTCCGAATATTATTGATAGCTGGCTCCCCTGCTCCATTACATAGAGCGCAATCAGGACCAAGAAGATTACGTAGAGCGGCCATGTGGTTATCCCTTTCTTTCTATCACCGGGTTTCGTGATTGAACGATCCTGCGTGCCTCTCCCGCTCTTCGGTACATGCTTGGATTTGCTGGTCTTCCTTGCCATATGATCATTCTTTTATGCTTATGCCCTCTACGCCGCTGGATTCGCTTGCCAATGCGATGCCCACAGCTTTCGACTCGCCTCCCTGCATGCTTATGCCTATCTTTGTATCTGCGGCTATTATCATGGAGTCGTTGTGCGTGACAACTATGAACTGCGACCTGCTGCTCAATTCCTTTATGAGCAGCGAAAGCTTTTTCGAATTCTCCTTGTCCAATGCGCTGTCTATTTCGTCGAAGATGTAGAATGACATCGGGTTGCGCATCTGTATCGAGAAGACAAGCATCAGCATTACCAGCGATTTCTGCCCTCCGGAATACCTATCTGGTGCTATCGTCTTCTTGCCAGTGTCTATCCTTATCGACAGGCCCGAATTGAACGGGTCGTCCTTCTTGTCCAGCACAAGCATAGCATTTCCGGGGAATATGTAGCTGTAGAGCTTGCTGAAGTTCTTGTTGACAGCATCAAGCGTCTCAAAGAAGACATTGAGCTTCCTTGACTCTATCTGGTCTATCATGTCCATTATTGATGCCTTCTCCGCATCGAGAGTCTTCATGTGCCCCTGCGCCTCCTCCACATCCTTCTTCCTGCTCTCATACAGCTCTGGGGCCTTCATGTTCACAGTGCCGAGCTTCTCAATCCCTAGCTTGCATCTGGCCAGCTCCTTCTCTATCTCCTCTATTGGCAGGTCTATCGGGTCATACTTGCCATATGTGTTCAGCTCAGCCCTTATGTCCCCCAGCCTGACTTCCGACTGGGCCTTTTTCATCTCGGCTTCGAGCAGGTCGCGGTTTACCCTTTCGAGCTCGCTCGATATCCTGCCCTTCTCGTTGCTCAGCTTGGATATCTGCTCGTCATACTTTGACACTTCCTGATATGTGCTTCTTGTGCTCTCGTCGTAATCCTTCATCTTTTCGCGCAGCTTTGCGAGCTCGCCATTCAGCTTTGCGATTTCTGCAGACGTGCTCTTGCCTTCTGATACGAGCTTCTTCGCCTTTTCGCCGTTTGCCTTGATCTCCGCATTTATCTCGGATAGCCTCTGCGACAGCATCTCGCTCTCCTTCCTCTTCGCGGCTATGTCGATCTTTAGCTTTTCTACCTGGTCCCTTACCTCTTTTATGCGCGCAAGCTCCTTCCTATTGGCATGGAGGCCTGTGCTAGAGAGTGCCGCATCCAGTTTTTTGTACAGCGATGCGCCAGCTTCCTTCTCCTTGTCGTACAGCTCCGCGTACTTCTTCAGGTTCTCATCGATCTGCGCGATGCTTTTTTTCAGTTCACCGACTTCCTTAGAAGTCTTTTCGTGCATGCGCACTGCTTCCTCCTTGCTCGCCTTCTCGTTGGCATAAGATTCCTCCAGGTACTTGAGCTCGGTTTCAGCTTTCACGGCAGAGGACTCGCGGAGCGAAAGCTCCTTTCTCAGCGCCTCCGCTTTCGCCTCATCATCCTTGATCCTGCCGTTCATCTCGTCTACCCTTGCTGATATTGACCTCAGCTTGGATTCGAGCGATGCCGACGAGGCCTGCACGCGCATGCTTCCCCCTGTAATTATCCCGGATGTATCAAGCAGGCTTCCGTCCAATGTTACGTAGCGCGCATCCCCTATACCATGCCGCTTCGCGTCGCGTATCTCATCCACTATGTACACGTTGGAGAAGACGTATTCCATCACCTTCTCAAACTTCTTGTCGTACTTTATGTGTGACATAAGGCTGTCAAGCCCCTTATCCGCAGGCTGCTTTCTCGTCTTTAGGTCCTCGATAGGTATGAATGAGGCCCTGCCCAGCTTGGAGCGCTTCAGCTCCTCTATCGCCTTCTCGGCAGTCTCGACCTTGTCAACAACGAAGTAGTTGAGCCTGCTATATGCCGAAGCGTTGACTGCCAGTGCGTATTTGTCTTCATAGCTGCATATGCCTGCAACCCTGCCAAAGAATCCCGCATCTATCTTTTCGTGCAGGCCCTTCTCTATCCTGTCGTAAG
>JAJYTM010000050.1 GCA_021793035.1 Microcaldota archaeon | reverse complement strand
ATACCTGAACCTTGTCGGTAAAATTCTCTTCACCATATCACCTAATGTATCAGAATCTTGTCTATTGGCAACCCTGCAGCCAGTCCTCTCAGATAAAGGTCTACAAATATTATGAATATTAGGCTCAGCCACGCTATCGCCTCATGGTGGGAATTGAGCCTCGATTGCGCCCTGTACACTTTATTGACGCCCTTGCCTCCTGCCATGCAGCTATAGCAGTCCTTCCTCCCGCCTATAAGGCTCCTGAACGAATGGCACGAGAGTACATACATCGTTATGAAAAGCGCGTTGAGGAGCAGTATCACGCTGCCTAGCCTGAGTATGAAATACCCTGCATAGAACAGCGATATGTAGAAGTCGTAATAGAAGAAAGGCAGTATCGCTATCGCAACATATAGGAAATATCTGTGAAGATTCTCTGCCTTCATGAACATGCTCGTCTCGCCAGTGTACTTCCTCGTGCTGTCGTCCAGCCTGCCATATGCTGTGCATACGAGCGGATGCTTGAACACATGCCTGTTGTAATCCTTCCTATACGCATAGCACGTAAGCCTGTAAAGGCCCACAAAAGGCAAGACAAGTATTGTCGGCGAATAGAACGGGTCTATATAGCCCTTGAACTCAGCAACTGGGAAGATCACAAGCCCAGCTATCGCTACTGCGAGCAGTACCATGAATGAATACAGCCTGGCGTTGCTCTCGAAGAATTCGCCAGGTATGTACTTGTAGAGCCTGTTGCCGATACCATTCGGATTAGCGTCCATGCATCAGTCCCTCTCCGTTGCGCTATTACCGGCGCTTTTATCCTTCCCCCTGAGCCTTGCAACGAGGCCCATGACCGGATCGTAGAAATTGTCCACCGATCTCTCCTTCTCCGGTATTATTGCGTTGTCAGTTATGCGTATGTGCTCCGGACAAACCTCCTGGCAGCATTTCGTTACATTGCAGTATCCCAATCCCTGCTGTTTCGCCAACGTTCTGGAACGGTCTATGGAATCCATCGGGTGCATATCCAGCGAGGCGGCTTTGACAACGTGCCTCGGGCCTATGTACTCAGTATTGTGGCTGCGCACCACATGGCACACGTCCATGCAGAGGAAGCATTCGATGCATTTTCTGAACTCCTGCGACCTGCCCACATCCATCTCGTCTATTGTCCACGGTTCCTTCTGGTTCTTCTTGGGCGAGAAGGGCAGCATGCGCTTCTCTATCTCGTAATTCTCAGAAACGTCTGTGACGAGATCCTTGACGAGCGGGAACGCCCGCATAGGGGCCACAACCACTTTGTCCGGCAGTGTCTCGAGCCTAGTCTTGCACATGAGCTTGGGCACTCCATTTATCTCGGCGGCGCACGATCCGCACCTTGCAGCTTTGCAGTTCCATCTAACCGCAAGCGTTGTATCATAATTGTTCACTATATAATTTATGGCGTCAAGCACCACCATGCCTTCATGCGTTGGCACCTCAAAATCCTGATAAGTCCCGCTCTTGCTCACCGCAGGATCGTGCCTATACACGCTTATTTTGACGTTCTTGACCGCATTGGCATCCTTCTGACCTTTTGCGCCGTCCCTATCATCTGGCATCAATATACCTCCTCTTTGACTATTCTTGCAAGGTTGTCCGGCATATCCGGTATTGGTTTCCTGCCGAGCACAGCCTTTCCATCTTCAAATCTGCACAGTATGTTGAGCTTGTAGCTTCTGTCCTTCTTTGGGTAATCGCTGCGCGTATGCGCGCCTCTGCTCTCCTTCCTCTCCAAGGCGCTCATCACTACGCATTCTGCGAGTGCCAGCATGTTGTCCAGTTCGAAGCATGTCATGAAGCCCTGGTTGAATTTTATGCCTCCTGCGACCCCTATCCCCTTGCTCCTCTCTTTCAGCCCCCTTATCCTGTTCAGGGCTTCGTTCAAGTCCTTTTCATTGCGTATTATCCCCACCTTTTCAGACATGGTAATCCTGAGTTCCTCTACTAACGGGTACGGGCTTTCAGCTCCATCCTTCAGATAGGAGTTCATCCTCCCAATCTCGTCCTCTATTTCTGCCTTGCTGACTCTCTCAAGCTGAACGCCTTTGGAATACCCGGCAGAATCAGACCCCGCGCGCCTCCCGAAGACCAGTATGTCCGCAAGGGAATTGCCGCCTAGCCTGTTTGCTCCGTGCAGCCCTCCTGCAGCCTCGCCGCATGAATACAATCCGGGTATGTTAGTCCTGCATGTCTCCGCCTCCACCTCTATCCCTCCCATGAAGTAGTGGACAGTCGGTGCAACCTCCATCTTTTCCTTGGTGATGTCAACTCCTGCAAACTCCTTGAACTGCTCGTACATCGCAGGAAGCTTCTTCCTTATGAAGGCTGGGCCTTTGCTCGTGATATCCAAATATACCGCTTTGTGCTCGGTGCCGTTGCCTGACTCTATCTCGTTATATATCGCCCTTGCAACAACATCCCTAGCATCAAGTTCCTTCTTCTCTGGGGAATACCTAAGCATGAAGCGCTCTCCCTTCGCGTTGAGCAAGATTCCTCCCTCACCCCTAACGCCTTCGGTAACCAAAAGCCCCTTTACTCCTGGCGGCCACACCATGCCTGTTGGGTGGAACTGTATCATTTCCATGTCCCTAAGCACTGCGCCTATCCTAAACGCAAGCGCTATGCCATCCCCTGTGCTTTCCCATGAGTTTGATGTGACCTTGTAAAGCCTGCCTAATCCTCCGCTTGCCACTATAACGGATTTGGCGTTGAATACTATTATTTCACCGGTGCGCATGCTGAATCCAATGGCGCCGATAACGCGCCTGCCGTCTGAGAACAGCTTGGTTATAAAGGTTTCGTCAAGTATCTGCGCGCCTTCTGTGTGCAGTATTTTGTCTTCGAGCGTGCGTATCAGCTCAAGGCCTGTCTTGTCGCCAACGTGGCATAGCCTCCTATATGTGTGCGCACCAAAGGCCCTCTGCATTATCTTGCCATCCGGTGTCCTGTCAAAAAGCGCTCCGTACCTTTCAAGTTCATAGACCCGTTCTGGCGCTTCCTTGGCAAGTATCTCGGCCATGCGCCAGTTGCCTACATACGCCCCTTCAACTATAGTATCGGAGAAATGCACCTCCCAGCTGTCCTTCGAATCGACATTGCCGACTGCAGCCGCGATGCCGCCCTCAGCCATAACCGTGTGGGCCTTCCCCAAGAGCGATTTTGATACAACTGCTACTGTTGCGCCTTTTGACAGCGCTTCTATCGCAGCCCTCAGTCCCCCTCCGCCAGCACCCAATACGAGTACATCTGTATCTATCTCCTTGTAATCCATCAGTGCACCTGCAACCATATTTTTTTGCACCTAAGCAATTTATGCCTTGCCATTGTTAATCCTTGCCGCCCACAGAGCAAGATTGTTTATAAACAGGAGCAGCAGCCTCTTCAGCTCCTCGTCCTGGACTTTTCCTCCTGCAAGCTTCTTGCTTATCCCTGATATAAAGAGCTGGGGCCTTTCCATCGGGTGCGCGTTCAGGAAGGAGAATACCTCGCGCAGATGATATTGTACTACAGCTGTGCCGAGCATACCATCCGTAGCCCCTATTGTGGCAACCGGCTTGTCGTCAAAAGAGTTGTCATTATACGGCCTAGACGCCCAGTCTATTGCATTCTTCAATACGCCGGGTATTGACCTGTTGTACTCCGGCGTCACAAACAGTATTGCATCCGCTTCCTTTATCCTTCTCTTGAAATCCCTTACGCTTTCAGGCATGCTCTCAGGCGTATCAATATCCTGGTTGTACAGCGGTATATCGTTGAGCTCGTAAATCTCCACCTCTATGCCATCTGGGGCAATGCCGGCAATCGCCCCAAGCAGCGCCCTATTATAAGAATCCTTCCTTAAGCTTCCAGCCACGCCCAATATCCTTGTCTTATCCCCCATGTATATCACAATCATGAATGCATAGCTGCAAGCGAAATGCGCAGCAGCATCTGTCCACGTAGCTGTTGCCGCGGCCCCATAGCAGCGATGCACATTACGGCAGTGCAACCTGTACAGTCGATCCGTGAAGTAATAAGGCAAAGTATAAATTTATGCCTTTTGCAATATTAGCGTGGATATGCATGCACAAAGGCTTGGTGGCTTACATAATAGTAATTGCCATAATCATACTGCTGTGGTACCTCTCGACAGGGTTTAGAATACCCCAGGTAGGGCATGCGACTACCACTATAGCCAGTATAGCCAACAAAACCACTACGACAACCACCATCCCGGTTAATACCACCAACAGCACGTCAAAGAACTATACAAATAAGACATACCTATCCTGCGCCACCGTTGCCTACTTATACTCATCAAACTTCAATACTACGCAGACCGTAAAATGTTCATGGGGGGGCGGAGAGCTCGGGCTATGGGTATCGAGTATAAACAGTTCATACGTGCATGTTAATCTGGTCAATGCCAATAACAGCACAATAGTTAACAGGAGCTTTACCAATACGTGCCCAATCCTATACAAAGACTACAACCTTTCTGCAGGCAAATATTCGCTGACCATGCAAACCGGCCCAGCTCCATCGGTTCCATCAAATGGCAGCTCGCCGTGTTATTTCTTCGTAGCTGCACTGAACACATCGCTGCAGCCGCATAACAACTCCGTGTATACAAACGTCTTCAATGGCAACTTTTCCACCGGCAGCTTCACTGGATGGAACGCTA
>JAJYTM010000049.1 GCA_021793035.1 Microcaldota archaeon | reverse complement strand
ACGTGTCGCCGTCCCCTGCTTCGACTATTACTTCCAGGCCGGGGTTTGCCAGTTTAACACCGGTTGCGAACGCCATCGACCTGCCGTGCAGCGTATGCACGCCTGATATCTTCTCGGCAACGAAATGAGGCGCCTTTCCAGAACACCCTATGCCAGACACTATTACCATCTTATTTGGGTCTAGGCCAAGCTCCTTTATTGCTACGTCTTCCGATCTCAGTATGCCAAAGTCACCGCAGCCCGGGCACCAATCGTTGAATTCTTCGTCTTTAAGCTCCTCCATTTAGAATCACCGTCTTTTCGCCTTTCTGCATTATGGCCTTCATCGCTTCGATGAATTCCTCGCGCATTATAGGCCTGCCGTTAAGCTTCAATATGTAGTTCGTTGGCATTATGCCCGTTTTCTCCGTAAGGACTTCCGCGCCCTGGGCGTTGTAATTGTTTTCTATTGCTATTATCCTCTTCTTGCCCGCCAGAAGCTTCTGCATGAGCTCCTTTGGATACGGGCTGAACATCTTTACCTGTATGGCAAGCACCGATATGCCTGCCTTTTTCAGCTCCTCCATCGTGTCCTCTATTACGCCGCTGGGTGAGCCCCAAGTCAGCAGCACTGTTTCGGAGTTCTGGTCGCCGAACTGCCTAAGCCTCGTTTCCTGAGGTATCTCCTTGTCGGCAGTATCAAGCTTTACAAGCCTTTTCTTATACATGTTTGTCCTGTTCGTTACGGATTCGTCTATGTGGCCATAGGCATTGTGCTCATCGCCAGTATAAAACATCCTGGCCTGACCGAGGAATGCCCTGGGCGATATGCCGTCATCGGATATCTTGAACCTTTTGTAGTCGTCAAGGTTGGTCTCGAGCTTGCCGCGGTCGATTTTCACGCCATTTAGATCGAGATCCTCGGTGTTGAGTATAGAATATGCGTTTGCAAGCGTCTTCTCCATTATGTGTATTGTAGGGGTCTGGTATTTTTCGGCGAGGTTCAGAGCCCATGATGCATCGCTGAATATCTCCTTATGGCTGCCGCTGGCGATAACTATCCTTGGAAATTCCCCGTGCCCTACGTTGAGCGCGAACTTCAGGTCGGCCTGGCCGCTCCTGGTCGGCAGTCCTGTCGCTGGGGCACCTCTCATGTAGTAGCTTATCAGCACAGGAACCTCGTTCATCCCAGCCCAGCTTATTCCTTCGGACATCAATGAAAATCCAGGTCCCGAGGTAGCGGTAGCGGCCCTTGCACCTGTCAGTGCTGCACCTATTGCTGCATTTATTGCAGCAAGCTCGTCCTCCGTCTGCAGGACAACAACCCCTCCCTTGTCCTGGGAGCCATTGAGGTTCAGTATCTGGTTTGCCTCTATGTAGGTGCTCTCATCGCTAGCTGGGGTTATTGGATAGTATGACTGGAAGCGGAGACCGCCTGCGACCTTCCCTATTGCCGAAAGGGTATTCCCGTCTGCCTGTATCCTTTTCACTGCCTTATTGGCATCTATATCCTTTAGGTTGTAGAAGCTGCTTGCGTACTTGAACCCCGCATCAACAGCCATGAGGTTAAGCTTCAGGAAGGTTTCGTTCTTGGAAAAGCGGGACTGCACGGCGTCAAGCATATGCTTCTTGTCAAGACCGAGAAGCGCGTATGTCGCGGATATTGCAATTATGTTCTTGGCGCGCTCTGCTATGGGGGGCGATATCTTAAGCGCATTTATTATTTTGTCGAGCTCTCCGACATAGTCTATGGCTATCGGCTTCGCACCCTTTTTCTGCGCGTAGTTTACGGCATCGAGGAGAGTTGTTCCAAGTCCTGCCTTTTCGAGCATGGACTCTGATTCCATTATTATCTCCGGCTCCATCGACCTTACCATCTCTATCTGCGTGGTTTCGAGCCCTTTGTTGTATATTATGAAGTCCTTCGCCTGGTAGAAATGCTGGAACACAGTCTCGGAATCGAATGTAGCAAGTATATTTACATTCTCCGATATGCTGTTCATTATTTTGTCTCCTATCATGACAGTGAAGTAGCTGTGCCTGCCCTTTATGTTTGAATAATATTCCCTGCTCCCGTACAGGTAATAGCCGCTTTTTGCTACGGCGTCGCCGAATATGTTGGCCGATGTATCGACGCCCAGGCCTTGCGCACCTCCTATAAGCCAGCTCAATTGCATGATACCACTCGATATGTTATGTATGGTCCATCTATCCAAGTTTATGAATAAATAACTTTGCAAAAATTCCGGGCGTAGTATGCATGCGCCGTTTTCAGAACCAATAAATATTTGCAAGAACAAGCATATTACAACGCACAGGTAAGATATATGGAGGACAAGATAGTGATAAGCCTTTTTACCGAACCAGGGAAGAAGAGGCATACGTGCCCCATATGCGAGGCCTATAAGCGTGAGATAAGGAAGCACAATAAGGAGGCATTCCTATTCTACCTGAAGCATATCTACGAGATAGCAGAGAAGAGCAAAGGAAATTCGTTTACCATAAGGAAGAGCGAGGTAGTAAAGGAATTCGGCCAAGGCAAAGACTTCGACCAAATGATATTTGCACTGCCTGAACACAGCGACGAGAAGGCAAAGAAAAGGCAGCATAAGGAATCGCCTGCATGAATGCAGGCTCACAGAAGGTTCAGAAGCTTCAGCGCAAAAGCAATCACTATGAACCCTATTTCTACGCCCCACGCGAACATCGATACCTTCCACTCATAGGGCTTCTTCAAGACGTTCATCGCTATGTGCGCCAGGCTGTATATCTTTTTGCCGTAGGGAGCCTTGAATGTGCCGTCCTTCTGCCTTATGCCCAGGTCCTTGACCTTGAACTTGCGCCTAAGATGCAGGAAGAATTCGATTATCCATGGCATGAATATTATCACGCCGAAGGACTCCATGTTGCCCACTATCATGTCAGTCACAAGTGCGACACCTACAAAATAGGTATAGCTGTCACCCGGTATTATCTTTGCTGGATATAGGTTGAATATGAGGAACCCAAGCAGGGTTGCAAACAGTATAGATGATATAAGAGTGCCGATGTAGGTGCCGAATATCAGGCTGTATATGAGCATCGCCAGGCTGGCAAGGGCGCCTGTGCCGCTCGCTATGCCATCGAAGCCGCCAAGAAGGTTGAACGCATTGGCCGTGAATATGACTGCAAGAGGCACTATTATCAGCGGATAGAATATGCCGAAATTGACGTTTCCAACAAACGGTAATCTTACTATCGATACGCCCGCGTTTATTGCCATCAATGGAAGCGCGCCCATAAGCGTCAGCAGAGGCTTCTGCCACTGCTTGAGGCCCTTATGCGTATCCATCATGTCAGTGGTCCGGACCATCTTGCTGCTTACGTTAAGGTCGTCAAGGAAGCCAACTATAGTTACAAGAAGCACAGCTATTACTGTAGCGAAAAGATACCTTAGCGAAGCTACGGGTACATATAGGTTGAATCTGCCTCCAAAAGCGTACGCTAGTACTCCGATAGTAAAACCGACCGCAGTGGCTATGCCTCCGCTGCTGGGCAGAGTTATTGCATGCTTGCCCTTGTTGTGGTCCATGCCGGTTATGCCTGATTCTAGCATGTAGCCTATTATGAACCTTGTGGCTATCACAGTTATGATAAATGCTAACACTGCCGGAACCAGCAGCGTTATATAGGTGTGGTACATTCTTTTCAGCCATTATTTGTTTGGGCATTGCAGCAGGAATCGGCTGCATGCTACATAAGATATAAATTGATAGGCATGTAAGCATTAATAAATTGTATGTTGCACTGATGTTGCTATGTGCCCTTGTAGTATAACTTGGATAGAACACGGGCTTGCGGAGCCTGTGATCCGGGTTCAAATCCCGGCAAGGGCGTATAACCTCCAGTAAGGAACCCTTATAAAAAAACTAAAGCGAGCCAAAGACAACACAGCGCTTAAAGAAAGGGATCCACTACTATATGAATTTATACAAGACCTGATAGTGGGAGTAGAAGAGGTAATATTATTGAGTTTTAGATTTAATCCCTATCTGGCTATATACAATATAACCGATTATAGCACCAATAACTACTATTGCTACAAGATAAATAGAAAAGAACAAAAATGTCAGGTGGTATATTCCTATTCCTGCGATAATATAACCAGATACAATTCCACCTAATACCGCAACAAAATATCGTTTAATAAATTCATCCCACTTCTCAGCGTTAATCTTCATAATAATTCATCTATTTCTATTAGCAAGCCATCCAGCACCTTTAGGGTATGCTAAAATCAGTCCTACGGCAATCAATACTGCACCTATAAGTATGCCCACCAAATCCCAGAATATGCCAGAAAATAAGAAGGTAAAGTTGGAGGTGCTTATCGTTTTATGATAACCAGCAATGTAGGCATTATACGATAAGACAAGGATGACTATCGCTACTATGATGAGAACAAGGCCTGCAATCTGTCTAATCCTTCCTGGAGCAGAACTGTTATGTACACTAGAGCGAGTTGAATATTTTGATTCTTTAGGTGGGAATCGTATTATTCCCCCCTTATTGATAAGTTCTTTCTCATGCTTTTTATTCCAAGCTTCCGTATACTCGGGACACGGATGGCCATCTGTCCTGTCCCAATCAGCAACATATTTATTGTATTTTACTGGATCGGATTCTCTCAACCCAGTTAAATCCCAGGCATCTTTCGGTGACATGACTATTGTTGGCTCTATGTGCTCTTC
>JAJYTM010000001.1 GCA_021793035.1 Microcaldota archaeon | reverse complement strand
CTTTTGGACTCAGCCTTATATCCGACGGAGGACCGAAAGGCGTATCCTCCTTGAACTCAAGTATTGCCAATTCGTTTTTCGCCATCTTTGATAAGTTGTTGGATAAAGTTGCATGGCAGTCCAGATCGTGCAAGACGTTAGCAATGAACACCAGATCATATTTACCTTCATTGAACGCGCATATGTCGCCGTCTTTTGTGGCTATCCCAAGCTTGTTCATATCCTCAAAATACTTGCTGTTTCTGTCCACCGCGGTGACTTCTGCGCCCCTGTTCACGAACATCTTGGCGAAAAAGCCGTCTCCAGCCCCCAGGTCAAGTACGCTCATGTGCTCCTTTATCCCAAGGAATCCAATTATCTCGTCCTCGTTGAATGAAGCATTGCGCATGCTGCCCATCGCTTCAAAATTGAAATCATGCTCTTCCATCCATATCACACAAATCCTATGATTTTGTATATCCCAACTTTTCTACCTTTTTCATTCCCTCTATATATGACACTATGCCTATAATCACTACAACGAATATTACTATGAAGAAGCCCACGCCGAGGTCGTGAAGGTTATGCACTTTTATCGGCGTTATTACCCCATATGACAGTATCTGCGGGAACTTAAGTATTAATGCGCCTGCAACAGCAAATGCTAATCCGCCATAGTACAGCACATTTGAGCTTATGTACCTCGCTAGGTATTGCATGCCTTTTATGGTGAGCTTCTTAACTTTTGTGAGCCAGGCTCCGAAAATGCTTCCGAAGATTACCTGCATGGTCATGGTGCCAATCCCGAATAGGAATCCGGGAATCCAGCCGAACCATACGTTCGGCATTACCGGTGCTATTACTGTATACAGTATGAGCGCGAATGCACCGAAGCCGAAGCCCGCTATTAGGCCGTGCGCGAACGCGAGCTTTGATGGCACAGGCTTGAGGCTCTTTCCCTCTTCCATCACTGGATTGAGCTTGTGCTCCATCTCCTTCTTCTGTATCTTGTCGCCGGGCTTGTGTATGCCTGTTACGTATGACATTCTCTCTTCTAGCCAGTGCCAATGCGGGTATATCTTTTTGTTCTTTATGTATACGCCTGCACCGAACATCGCCGCCCCTACAGCTATGTACGTAATGCCGAACGCAACGCTGGTCATAAATATGCCAGCCAGCGCTAGATAGGCTATCTCTGACATTATTGCGCGCTGAATCGTGAAACCGCTTGAGAACACCAGGCCCGCCTTCGCGCCGCCTTTAACGCTATAGCTGCCTATGGCGTATGAGAAGGTTATGGGCCACGTGTGCTCGTCCGGGGTGATGCCATGAACTAGCCCTAATAAGTACGATATGACAAGGGCGCTTATCAGCCCAACGTTCTGCGGATTATAAAGGTTTATCATGCTTTACCTTTCGCCAAATATTCGTATTTCTGCTCAATCACACACAGCATGCAATTTATTTATTCATGTGTTTGCAAGCGCTTGACATTCATCAGATTATTATCTTCTTCATGCCTCCTTTGATTGCCTTTGCGCTTATGTGGCCGTTGGTCAGCTTTATTCCTGAATTCCTTTTTGGTATGCCGAACAGATAAGCAACATTCCGTTCCAGGAGTACATCGATCTTTGCATTTATTGAAAAGGTCCTGCGTACCCCGTATGTAACAACCCTGCCATTTACCGTATCCTTTACAGTAGAAGGCAGTATGTGAGCGAAACCGAGGCCTTCTATGCGCTTTGGACGGCGGTGCTCAAGCATGTCTGGGTATGAGAAATAGCCTGTAGAGCCCAAGGGCGTGGTGATTATGAAGCCGTTTGATATCGCATAACTGACGGTCTTGTTTGTGCCGTCGGTTATGACTGCCTCATACCTGACTGCTTCTTTGGTGCCTATTCTTTCAACGTAGAAGTCTCCGATAGATCTGTATACATTGCCGGAATGCCTGAGCTCCAGCACCGGCTCTGACACGACCTTGAATTGCCCTTTTGATAGTTTGCGCAGCAGCATAGGAAGATCCGAGAACTTGTGTTCTGTGAGAATGCCGACGCTCTTGAGGAGCCCTTTGTGCACCCCCTCTATGGGCAGCACAGGCTCCCCGTAATCCAAAGCGTGGTTGAGGAAGCTGCCGTCGCCTCCGACTATCACCACTGCATCATAGTCGGAATCCGAAGGCTTTATGCCGGCATCGCTCGCCAACCTGTGTACTCTGCTTTGGTCGACGCCGCAGTACCTGTCGCAAACGAATTTTATCCTCATGTCATCTACCAGGTGATGCTACTGAACACCCCACAATATATTACTAACACCTTACTATGAATAAATTCTGCGGGGTGCCTCACAGTTTCAAGGTTCGTTTCAACAATTGACCTAAGATGGTGCCCGAGTTCAAAGCACCAAAGCCGAAGCGTATCGGAGTGCCGATCACTGCTCCCACGGTTTTTTGATATTGCCGAGCTTGGCTTTCACTTCGCGGCCCTGTGCGAAGGCTTTGTGGTAGCTTCGGTATGTGAAATAGCCGACTATGATGCCGAGCGCCAGAATACCGGCACCCATCCAGCTCCATGTTCCGCCAAAGGTGAGCATGAATATCCCAGCGCCTATCATCAGTGCCACTATGAAAATCTCGTATATTATCCCGACCCAAACCCCCAAAGATGCCATCTAATTCCACCTTCCTGATATAAGCCATATTGAAGCACATATTTAAATTCTTTTCTGGTCTGCTGCAACACGCGCCGCACCTAATGTGGCATGAGCAACGCTGGCAGGGTCAAGGCCAAGGCGATCACCACTATTAATTCAATGATTCCCCAAATAATCACTACTGCGATTGTCCTGAGGATAGTACTATCTCCGAGTCCAATTTTCTCAAAAAAGAAGCTGACAAATGCCGCTACTGCCTTCAGCATTAACCAAGAAAACCATCCAACCAGGTAAATAGGCATAAGCCATATTAAGCTATGCACAAAAATCGAAAGAACCCCGATAATCGCCGCTCCTGCAATGAACTTTACAAGAATGACTTTTTCTGCTCTATTCATCGAACCCAACCCCCATCCCAAATGGCAGTCAAATTATGAGCATAGCAACCCATTAAACTCCCCTACTAGAAACTTGATATTTGTTTTGTATGCCTGCATTCACCCCATGGCTATTGTCAAATTTCTACTCCTACAACGAGCGATAATTATTTAAATATTAGCTCCATATACCAAAATTGGTTGAATGGGAGTTATGAAAGAATACGGGCTGAGCGACTATAAAGGCGGCAAGACTTACGAGGATTTCTTGGAGCCTGGGGAGAAAGTAATGTTCATTTCGGACAAGGTTTCCTACGTTGCTTTTGCCTCTGCCAGTACGTCTTTAGGGGGGAACTCGCGAACAAGGATTGAGGACCAATTTATAGTTACAGACCTGCGGCTGTTCGTGATGCAAAAAGAAAGGAAAGTAATGTTCGTCAAAACGCCTGCATGGCCAATTTTTGAGATGGTCTACGACTATGACTATGCAAAGAAAGTCATAGGCTACGCCAAGGATGCCCTGGGGCGTGCGGATGCTGCGGGGCTGGACAAAGGAAAGGCGCTCGCCGAGGAATCCCAGCACAGAACCAAGATACATAGCATTGAACTCTTAATGAGGGTACGGCAGGAAAAATCAATCTTTGGCGCTGAGAGCCTAATATTTGGAGAGCTGGGCATATCTTTCGGAAACCGGCTTGGTTCGGGTGTTCTCAAAGCCCTTATAGGCCCATCAGGCAAAACGGCAGACACCTTTCCGTTTGATGTAAAAAAGCCCCTGGTTGCAGTTTCTCCAGAAGCCAAAAAATACCCGAGTGACCAGAAATACCCAAATACCGGGCAGTGCGTCGCATTCTTAAACGAGAAAGCGGGGGAAATTTCAAAGAAAGTCGACGACTTAAAGGCGATGGCCCAAAAGCTTGAAAACCTGTAGCAGTTTGGGCAAATGCACGCAGATTGGCTGGCCTCTGCGAGTTTGAGCACAATACTACTGCCGTTATTTTCCTTGCTGGTGTTTATATAACCACAATATATTAGTGGGCCTGGAGAGATTTGAACTCTCGACCTACGGCTTATAAGACCGCCGCTCTGACCAGGCTGAGCTACAAGCCCACTATCAGAATTGAGCAGTAAGATTGACACCAAACATTAATTTAATTCTTTCTTTTTAACGCTCATGGGAACGTATAGTTGTTCACAACATAGCTGGGCTTTGATGCCTTCGGTGGAAGCTGGCCGGTGAAATTGTCAAGCGCTAGTATGCGTATCGGATATGTGTTGTTGATGAAGTTTATGCCAGTTGCGTTTGCCGGATATACCTGCGTAAACCCTGGCAGCTTCCCGAAGAAGAACCCTTTGTAGAAGTTTGACAAGTAAAACTCCGATGGAGCATTTGTTATGGTGTCGTTGGGGCCGTTCGGCGTGTACACCATCAGGTACTCCAGGTATAGTGGGCCTCCGTTTGCCAGCGCGGTCTCCCCGAGGGGCGATTGGGTGATTGCCTGTACGTACGCATTCATCTGGGTGCCGTTCTGGTAATAGACCTTGAATGCGCCGCTGTTAGTCGGATTCAGGTCGATGCAGACGGACTGGTTTGTGAGTGAATTGTTGTTCACAAGATAGGAGTACGCATACTGGGTGCTCGAATTTGATATTGAGCAGTATTCATTTATCGTAGGCTTCTCTATGGTTGGTATTAGCGTAGGCAATGGCACAAGCACGTATTGCGGATCGTGGGCCAGCTCGCATGGCGAGTTGCCCAGAGCGTATGGAACTGGAGGATTCTGCAGCTTGCCCTCGGCTATCGCAAATGCCCTTGATGTCTCGTTTATGTGTATGCATGCAAGGAAATCCAAGGCACCCCATTTCTGTATTAGGCCCTGGTCAAACACTATGTACTTGGTCTGATTGGTGTTCATGAAGTTGTCCATGACAGCAGGGGTGTAATTGTCCTTCGGGCCGAGCACGTAGTTGGCTGCGACTGCGAAGTCCTCTGTGGGCTCTGCGTTGTCGCCCCTCGTTACGGTAGGCGTCTGGCCGAACCAGTTTATCCAGTCGCCATAGTCCCACCAGGACATGACCCTAGGGCCGTTCGGGCCTATGTTGCTCTTCATCCATGACAGTGCCGACAGCCAGTATGTCGGAACGACGTTGCAGTATAGGTCAAGCCCTACAGAATTGCCGCCGCTGCTCAGGGATGAGCATGCAGTAGATGGGGAGCCGTAGTAAAGGGTCGTTGACCCCACGGCTTCTATAAGCGAATAGCTCTCGCCGTATATCGGGTGCCCGAACACTGCCCCTGCAATTTCTACGATCAAGAAGAAGCCGAGAAGCGCCCACATATAGTTCCTGTTCTCGGTCCTGTGCGTGAAAAGTATGAATAGAAGGTATATTATAGCAATTATCGGCGAGAAGAAGAACAGCGCTATGCTGAACACGAAATACATGAGGTCCTTGTGCTCCGTATAGGCCCGCTTTATCAGGGCCGATATGCTTTCGTCTGTCTCATGCTTGAGCTTGAAGTTGTTCCCTGCCAGCACCGCTACCTCTCCTATCACTATGCCGAGGAGCATTATGTATGCAACGCCGAAGTGCGGTATGTACTTGACCTCGGAGAAAGCAGCGACCATTAGCGGTAGTGCAATCATAAGGTAGAATATGCCGGTATTGCTTCTGCGGTAGTATATGCTGATGCATATGAGTATTATCGCCAATGCCGATAGGAACCATACGAAAAGCGGCACGCCGAACATGCTAGATGCGATTATGCCGAGCCCAGCCGCGCCGAAGTTGTACGCCAGCCCTGTCGGCTCGAACTCCTGCACTGTCATGAAAAGCGGAGTCGATGGCGTGGTGAACTTCGTGCTCAGGCTAAGGTAGCCTTTTACTGGGGTGCCCAGAGGCGTAGCGGCGAGCAGCGCGAGCACCATTATCGCTATTGCCACGAGCCACAGCACTTTCATCTTCAAGTCTATCCTATTGAACAGCACATGGTACTGCTTGAGAATCCTTGGCAGGTAGTCTATGACAGCTACGAGTATCAATGCTGCGAGCGGGCCGCTCACTGTTATCGGTATTCCAAGCACTGTTGGTATGCGCCCGCTCAGCGTCGCGTGGTACGGCGAATAGAATGCAAGGAATATTGCGATGACTATTATCACGATGGCATTCATCTTGTAGAAATCCTTGCCTAGATCTCCTCTCAGGTAGCTTATCACTCCCTGCAGTATGATGTACAGAGTCAATACCCCCGCATCTACCGTATAGTAGTGGGCGCCCAAGAAGGTAGATGCGAACGCTATCCCTGCAAATATGGCAAGCCTCGTGCTTTTCATGTTCTTTACTGCGAGCATGTACGCTGCAAAGAAGAAGAATAACGTGAATATGCCCCATGGCTCCAGGAGCTGCTCCCCGGATACGAATGTAGTGAACAGTATCGGCATTGCCATGGCGAAAGAAGCGCCTATGAGGCCTACATAAGGATCGTACTCATTGTAAAGCAGCATGAATATTACGAACACGAGAAGCGCGGCTGTGATTGGCGGATACACACCGCCAACATAGCTCATAAGCGTAGTGTTGAACGTGGTGAAGTGGGGGCCGAGATAGTTGGCGAGAGAGTACCAATAAGCCTCCAGGTATGGGATAAGGGGCTGCATCCTCAGGACCGAGCCGTTTGCCAATATTGGCCACGCCGAATGCGACAGCAGCGGCTGGTATCCGAAAGTCAGAAGATGCTCTGTCGCGAGCATATCGAAATACGGATCAAATTCGAAGAATGCGGGGGTTATTGGAACGCTGAGCATGCGCGTAGCGAATGTAATTACCATGAACAGCAGCAGCACCCACCACACCCATGTTGGTGTAGAATGGCGAGGCGATGCCTCGGCGGACTTGCTCTTGAGCTCTATTTCCTCCTGCTCCCTCTTGAGCGCGGCGAGCATGCCCTTCTCCTCCGAGACGTGCTTGCCTATGAGGTCCGTTAGCGCCTTGTTGTGCAGCTCTGATATTCTTGCTCTTTCTTCTTCTCCAAGGCCGGAAGTGTGCGACAGCTCTGCTTCCTGCTTCTGTCTCAGCGCTCTCTCCTCATCTTCATGCTGCTTGATTATTGACTGCGCCTTCTCGAAGCCCCTCAGGTTTGACCTTAGCTCAGAGAGCTCCATCGATTCGGCGTGCTCTGCCGATTTTATCTGCCGCTCCTCTACAGCGCGCTTTGCTTTTGCATTGACATACTGCGAGAGGTCGTTGAATACGCCTTCCTTCCAGCAGATCAGTGCAGCGACTATTGTTATTATTAGCGCGTTGGCTTCGAATAGGGGCAATGAGAATGCGAATATGTGGATGTACGGCATTAAATATGCATCTATCCATGTAAGCGTTGCTGGCGCTATGAGGCCGAATATGAACCCTATGACGAGCTTCTCAAATGTGTGGAGCCCGGTCTTCCTGAGCAATGCGTATGCTAGAAGCACCCCAGGTATGAACATCGTAAAGAAGGCTATGAACCCCGTTTCGAAGGCTAGAAGCATAGTAACCATCACACATTTTGGAACGTGACGCAGTGAACCGCGCATTCCAAGACAGACTTTTTAGGCAACGAATAAAGAGATTCCGCTGCAAACCGTTTATTGCGATTTTGCATCGACCCATTCACCCGTTGAGTATGGATCTCGGAACCTCCACTGCCTTTATCTCCCGGTCTGGGAACTTAGTGCCTGGCGGCACTATCCTAACCTTTATCCCTATGGCGCCGTATTTCGGGTACGCTGTTGCATAGGCAACCCTGACCAGGTTGGTCACGTCTCCGGCCTTAGGTATGTACCCAACGCTCTTCCTTATCGATTTAGCCCTCGCATTCTTGGCGACGAGCTTCCCGCCGATTATTATCTCTACCCCCAATGCGCCGTTGGCTATTATGCTCTTGAGGTAGCTCTGCTGTATCCTCCTGAAGTTGAGACCGCGCTCGAGCTTCTGCGCTATGTCCTTAGCCACGAGAAGCGGCTCAAGCATGCGGTTCTCCACCTCGACTATGCTTATCTGCGGGTTCTGCATCTTGAACAGCTCCTTGACCTGGTCTGTCAGCGCGTCTATGGTCTTGCCGCCCCTGCCTATCACCCTTCCTGGGTTCAGAACATAGACGGTTATCCTTGTTATCACGGGAGTCTTCTGCACTTCTACCCTGGAGAAGCCCGCCTTGGTAAGCGACTGCTCCATGAACTTGGATATACTATGCTTTATTATAGAATCATTCAGAAATTTATTCTCTATAGCCATGCAATGCCTCATTAAACTTTTTTATCCTCCTGCGCGTTCGCATCTGTCTTCACGGGCTCAGGCCTCTTCTGCATTTCCGGGTGCACAGGCTTCTTAGCAGACTTTGCAGGCCCTGCAGGAGAAGTGAGCGCCTTGCCCTTCGATGCAGCTTTCGCCGCCTTCGCCTTAGGCTTCTGCTTTTCAATCTTCTCGAGATACTTCCTGCTGCGTTCCACTGCCTTAAGCATCTTCTGGCTGAGCCCTTTTTCAGTTCCGGTAGCTATCCCTAGTTCAAGCTTGGCAAACTCGAGGTCGCTGCGCCTTGCCGATGAATAGCCGTAGCCCCCCGACCTATGGTATAGTATGCCTTTCGACGGATACCTGCGGTTTATCGTTGTCTTGTTGGCTGTCGCATGCACCACGAACATGTTATCCGGATCAAGGCCCTTGTTCGATGCGTTGGCAGATGCGTTCACTATTGCCTTCTTGACTATCGAAGCGCACTTTATCGGGTACCTGCCTTTCTTGCCTCCGAGCTCGTGCCTTGAGCCCATGCCCTTGTTGTGCCTCCTGAAAAGAAGCGGCGTGCCCTCCTTGACGGAATCGAGTATGGCTATCGCTTCAGGCACGCTCTTGTACCTCACGGAATCGCACACATTGCACAGGTCCTTGTAGCTCGCGTTTATGTCCTTCATGTGCGCGAATATTATTTCGGACTTGTCCCTGTTGAATGAATACTCCAATTACTTCACCGATAGGAATTTACTTCCGCGCGTAGCCCTTATTCCTGGAGCGGAATGCTGCACGCGCTTGCTCGTATAGACGAATTCTCCAAGCCTCCTGCCAACCATGTTGGGCGCTATTGCGATCTCCTGGAACTCCTTGCCCATGTGGATCTTGAACTTGAGGCCTATCCACTGCGGCACTATTACTGCCTCCCTGAGATGCGTCTTTATTGGCTTGTCTATGCCTTTTTTCCTGTACTCCTCGATCTTCTCGTTGAGCATGCGGTAGTTCAATGAGTTCCTCTTCAGGAAGCGCCTGGCCCTTGACTTTATCATCCTGTTGAACTCATCGTTGGGCAGGGCCTTTACCTGGTCGCCCATCAAGCCTTTATAAGCGATTCTTTCTACCATTTTATCCCTTCTTCTTTCTTCCTACGCGCCTTGCAGCTATGTGTCCCACCTTCCTTCCTGGGGGTGCGTTCCTTGAAGTCATGCTGCTCTTACCCTTGTGGTGCTGCTTGCCTCCGAACGGATGGTCAACAGGGCTCATCTTGACTCCCCTGTTCCTTGGCCATGTCCTGTTGAGGGCGTGGTAAATGTAATGGCTCTTGCCCGCCTTTACGAGCGGCTGGTCGAGCACTCCTCCTGCGGCTATGACACCGAGCTGCGCCCTGCACTCGTTTGGCAGAACTATGCTGGCCTTTGATGGCATAGTGACAGTTGCTGTATCGCCTATGTGCGCCTTTATGTATGCTGCTGCGCCTGCTACCCGGACCATCTTCCCTCCGTCACCGGGCTTTGATTCTATATTGTATATTGGTATACCCTCTGGTATGTCGGAGAGCTTCATTACGCTGCCCAGTGAGAATACATTCTTGTATCCTATCGAGATCTTGTCGCCTATGGCTATGCCTTCCGGGGCTATTAGCATGCCCTGCGAAAAGTCTTCGTACTGCACCTCCATTATAGGCACGGTGTGGCCTGTGCTGTTGAACAGCGCAATCACCTCTCCGGTCTTCTTGGCCTCTATGTCGTGCGCAAACTTTACAGTGACGTCGAACGTGTTAGGCAATTTCGTGTACACGTTGGAGCCTTTGCCCCTCCTCTGCTGCCTAAGCTTTTTGCCCATGCGATTACACCAATTTCAATTTCACAGCTACGTCCCCTGCCTTATAATTCGGAGCTAGCTTTATAAATGCCTTCTTGAAGTTCTTCGGCATCTCTACAGTATTTACCCTGCTTACTTTGACGTTGAACCTCTTCTCGAAGTCGCTCTTTATCTCGCTCTTTGTGGCATCGTGGTTGACTACGTATGTTATTGTATTCTGCCTGTCTATCAGGCCTACGACTTTTTCTGTTGCGAGCGGGTATCTTAAAACTGACATCATGAACACCTAATCCGACATATAGTATTTGGCCTGGGTCTTGAGCGTTAGACCGTTTATCCTGCTTTCTACATTCTTTGCCGCGTCCGCGCTCCATATTGATATCCTGCCTGGATTGCCGCCAGGAGCAAGCATATTCACAGTCAGCTTGTCAACTGTGCAAACACTTATGCCAGGTATGTTCCTCGCAGCTTTTACAACCCCCTTGTCCGAGTTGACTATCAAAGCCGCAGTGTTCTTGTAATGCACTCTCCTCGAGCTCCTGCGCAGGCCCTTCTTAATGTATTTCTTCCTGCCCTCTTCTAGCATGTTCTGCATCTGCATGCCCTTGAACATCTTGATTATATCCTTTGTGCTCTTGAGCGATTCGATTGCATTGTCCACTACTATTGGAGTGGTTATGCCTTTGAGCATGTGCTTCGCGCTGGCGGATATCGAGCTTGCCAATGCGGCTTGGTATTCGCGGTTGTTCATGGATTCGGCGAGGCGCTTCTCTATCTTGTGCGGGTGAGCCCTCTTTCCCTTCACTGCAGACGGTATGCGCTTGACCTGGCCCTGCCTTCCGCCTCCGAGCTTTTCCCTCGGCCTTATTGCGATACCCATATGCCTTCCGGTCCTCCATGATGCATCATATCTTCCATAGTACTTCGCTGTTGTCTGCATTCCTGCCAGGAGGTAGTGCCCCTGCGGCTGCAGCCTCATGCTCTGCTCCGCTACAACAGCCCTTCTTATGAGCTCCTCGCGGACGGTCTTCTCGAAGACCTTGGGCAATTCCATCTTGCCTGCTTCTTTGCCGTCCACACTGTATATATTGACAGAAACCATTATCATTACCTGTTTATTTCGACTATTTTCGGCTCCTTTATGCCCTTCAGGTTGATGTTGCCGTTGCTCTCCTTTATCCTCACCAGCCTCTTGGCCGGCCCAGGAACCGATCCGTCGAGCAGTATTGCAGATCCCCTTATGGTCCCATAGTTGTTGAAGCCTCCGGCCCTGTTCAGGCTTGCGGTCTCCTCCTTGTCGAAAATCTTAAGTATGCGCTTGTTCCTCTCAGTCCTGTAGTTGAACCCCATCTGTCCTGCATGCGGCACGGTGTACAGCACTCTTCCAATACCCATGGATCCCATGACCCCTATGTGCCTTACCTTCTGCGTCGCCTTGTGGTTCAGCCTCGCTGTGCCGAAACGCTTTATTGTTCCCTGCCATCCTTTGCCCGTTGATATGGACACCAAGTCTATGTACTCGCCGGGCTTGAATATCTCTCCTGCCCTTATTTCCTTGCCCAGGTGGGAGCTTATGAACGAGAATTTGTCTTCGATGCTCTTCGCATTGACGCTTGTCTCAAACCTCTCTGGATGGTTCTGCTCCACATTGAGCGTCTTTGGGTATGCGGCTATAAGAGCGGTTACGTCTACGAATTCCGAAAGGCGCTCCCTGAACGAATCGAGTTTGCTTTCATCGTTCTTTACCGATTTTATCTTGAGCTTCTGCGCTATCTCCTTGTTGTACAGCTCTGCTACTGCCTTCTTGTAGCCGGTTATGTCATCTTTTGCATAGAAGCGCAGGCCATACATCTCCATTGCTGGAATATCCAGTATTGTGCATGCCCTGCTTATCTCCTGCTGCTTTGTGGTAGATTCAGAATCGTCTATCATGGATACGCTAGTCATGCCCGCCTTGTAGGCTATTATGTCGCCAAGATGCGTGCCATGCCTGGGCCTAGACCTTATCCTTGGCAGGCGCCTTGTGGCACGTCTCCTCGGCCAATATTGCAGCGATCCTCTAGTCATAGATAAACACTTCTAATTCGTACTTAAGCAAACTTTCACATGGCAGCAGCCGATCTGCCAAGCCTGACTGAAATAAGGAATATATCAGCAGTCATATATCTTTTACACCAGCACATTTATATATTTTTACTTTTGTCGAATTGCGGAATATTTTACCTCGCTCCCTCTCGGTGCTTTCGGACCGGATTTTGCCCGGGCCTATATCTTTGCCTTGTAGGCATTCTCTATTATCTCTACGGTGCGCATCACGGCGTTCACCGATGCCCTCAGAGCCACAGGATCTTCCGCGCCTATCCTGAATTCTATTGATGATTTGCCGCCTTTGACGGATATGCTGCTGCGCTTGTACTTGCTCTTTATGTCTATTATCTTTGAGTAGTCCAAGCCTTGCAGTTTTGAGATGTGCAGCGTTGCTGAGTACGTGCCGCCAGGCATCGAATCACTTCTGCGCATGCTTCCTTCCGGAGCTCGTCATGCCCCTGAAAGCCCTTCCGCGCTTGCCGACAAGATTCCTGTATTCCTTATCTTTCCTGAGCGCGGGGCTCTGCCTGTCCGCAAGAATCACTTCATAGAACGAGTGGGTTCCTGACTGCCCAACGGAATATGAATTTATGACTTCGCAGTTGGTGAATTTCCTTGCAGCCCTCTCTTCTGCTATGGACTGCAATGACTTTGCCCTTGCGTAGAACCTTCCCGACTTCGATGGTTTCCTGCCTCCGTCTGCCTTGGGCCTCTTGCGCTTTCCCTTGACAACCTTGACCCTCACCACCAGTAGGCCTTCCTTTGCCTTGTAGCCAAGCTCCCTGGCTCTCGGTATGTTGGAGGGCTTTTCGATTCTGGTGACGGTCTGTTCGCCGGACCATTCAGCAATCTTCCTTTTGTAGAGGTCATCCCTCGCCTTGTACTCGTTTATTAGAGTCTCTCTTATGTTTTTATAAGCACCCATGTGCATCACTGATGAGCATAAGCTATAGGTAGTAGTATTAAGAGCGAATAATTTAATATGTTTTGCTTAGTTGCGGAATTTAGCGCTTTCGCGACAGGTATGCAAACGAAATGCCAGATATGAGCGCTGTCAGCAGCAGCACGGTGAATCCAAGAGAGGTGCCGAATGATGACACCGCATTGGTACCGAACCCGAATAGGTATGACCATCCTATATTCGAGTTGAGGCTTATCCCTGGGTTAAATTTGGTGAACGGAAGGCCCAGCGCGGCATCGAGAACGAACAGGATGAAGCCCAGGATATTTACTCCTGACATGAGCCCCATGTATGTGCGTTCCGTTCCCCTGAGCTTGCCAATGCTGCCGAGCAGCAGTATCATGTTAAGCAGTATGAAGAGAAGCAATCCGAACCAGTGAAGCAGGCCCATGCTGAACAGCAGCTTGTCAAATAGGAGCAGGTACAAACCTGCTATTATTTCTATTGCTATAGGCATATACAAAAGTTTTGGCAGGCTCATTGCGCACCACGATTATTTCTTTCTCAGTAGCAGCACTGCGATTATGGCTATTATGATTATTACTATTGCAGCAGCCAAGTAATAGATAGTGTATGACGGTCGGGTAGGCGGTGTTGGAGTGCTAGGCGCAGTGGTGGTTATTGAAGTGGTTGATGATGCAGGCACGGATGTATTGGTCTCGAATACCCACATAACGGGCTTGACGAACTGCGTGTTTACCATGGCAGTTGAATTCACATGGTTCCATACATCTGCGAAGGCATACTTGCCGCCCTTGTAAGCTGTGCCGTTGAACGTGCCTCCGAGGAATGTCCATGTCGTTGTGCTTTTATTTGCCGCAACAGTGCTTATCACAGCATATGGTTTTCCGGACGAGTTTACGAATTCTATGCTTGGAGTTACCTGGTTGTTTACCTCGAACGCATAAGCGCCTCCAGGCACATAGCTGCTCTCGTTTGGCGGGCTAGTGACGTTTGAGCTGGCGAACAGCGCCAATGAGAAGTTGTATGATGAAACCATGCTCCCGTTTATCAACGCATATGTCCCGGGCCGGATTCTTGCTGATAGAAGGTTGCCTATAGAAATATTGCCGCCGACAGACGCGTTTATTAGCTTTGTGGACTTGTTTATCAGGTCAAACGAAGGCACGCCGACTGGCGGCACAGTCGTAGTGGTCGTTGAGGAGCTGCTTGACGGAGCCAATACTACCAATGAAAGTGTGGTGGTGCTGGTAGACGGGTCGTCGCCAGTAGCCTCAAGGGTCACGTTGTATGTGCCTGCCTTTGTCGAGCTTGACGTGGTTATCGTCATCGTGCCAGAATAAGTGGGATCCGCATAGGAATTGCTGAATGATATGCCTATGCCATCAGAAGACAGCTGTGAAGCGTCTGCTGCACTTATGGTTGTGCCCCAAGTGGTGCCGCTTGTGAGCCTTACGGTATATCCAATTGAAGTGGAGCTGCCTGCATGCACGCTTGCCGTGCTTGGATTGATCTGTATCTGCGATGCGCCGATTCCGGAAGCATATGCATAGCCTGAGGATATCGCCATGAATGCGACCATAGCTGCTACCAGGTATAATGGAAAATAGTATGCCTTGCTATTCAAGTGCTTCATATACTCACCCGCATTATAGCGCATGGCATGAATAAAAAGCTTGGTTTCAAATGAGTATATTTTAGTATAGCGCCAACCCTATCACACGTTGTGCGCTTTGAATATGTATACGCGTGCAACGTTGAACAGCGCCATGAATGCGCCTGCAGCGACCAGGAGCACGAGTATTGTATATGCACCTATCGGATGCACTATTATTCCGTAGTAGGATATTAGTATGCCGAACAGCACGCCGCCTATGGAAGCCGCAACGAGCTTGGAGCTGGGCCTGATGCCGAATGCCTTGGAGCGCGCCCTTATGCCGTAGAACAGTATATTGTCTGTCACGTTTATCATAAGGAATGCGAAGGTCTGGAATGCCGCCAGGCCGAGAACCAGGTATCTTGCAATTGGTATGAATGCAAGCGACACTGCAAGCATCGATACGCCGAGCAGGAGCGAGATGTTAATCAGCGATCCGACTTTCCACACATCGGGCTTGATGGAGTATTTGGTATGGTCTGTAGCAACGCTTATGTTGACTATGTCGTTTGTGAATATCAGCAGTATGAGCTCGAACGGCAGGATGGGCATCGACCTGAGGAGCATGAACGCTATGAATATGAAGAACAATATCTGTATCACCCTAGTTATCTTGGTTATTGTATAGGTCATCATGCGCTCGAATATCATCCTGCTTTCCTTTATCATGTCAACTATGACCTCCACGCCGCTCTTCTCCAGGACAATCGCCGCAACGCTCTTGGCTACATCCGTAGCATTCTCAACTGCTATGCCCACTTCGGCCTGCTTCAATGCGGGGGCGTCGTTGACTCCATCCCCTGTCATGCTCACCCTGTAGCCCTTGTCCTGCAGCGCCTTGACTATGGTGAACTTGTCGTCAGGGTATATCTCGGCGAAGACCTCGGTACTGTCTATCATGTCCTTGACCTGGTCCTCGGTCTTGCCCTTCAGCTCGTTCACGCTCATGACACTGCCCTCTATGCCTACTTCCTTGGCTATCTCCTCTGCTATGTTTACGTCGTCGCCGGTGAGCATCTTCACCCTTATGCCAAGCGACTTCAGCTCCTTTATCAGCTCCTTGGAGTCCTTCCGGGGCTTGTCGTACAGCGCTATTATGCCTATTATCTTGGGCTTGCCCGAAACATATGTCGAAACGGCTATTGTCCTGAACTTGCTCTTTGAGAATTCCTCGGTTTTGCGGTTTAATAGCGAAGCGATTTTGCCTTCTGTATGTATGTCTGAGAGCAGGACAGGCACAGCGCCCTTCGATACCGTGAACCTTTTGCCCCCGTGCTGCACTGTCGCGCTCGCCTCCTTGGTCTTCGGCTGGAAAGGCATGAATTTTTTTATCTCGTAATCTGATGCCTTTACGCCGAGCTTCGCCGCATAGTCGAGAACCGCATTGTCTATCGGATCGTTGTCTGCCCTTCTCGAGCATAGGGATGCGGCGAGCATTATGTCGCGCTCGCTAGCCCCGTTTACTGCGAAAACTTCCTTGACTTCGAGCTTGTTCTCCGTTATAGTGCCAGTCTTGTCAAAGCATATCACGTTTACCGTTGAGGCCTCTTCTATCGCTTCGAGCTTAGTGACAAGCACGGATTTTGCTGCAAGCTTCTCTGTGCCGGTAGCCATAGTAACGGTAAATGCTGCAGGCAAAGCCACAGGCACTGACGCTATGACCACTACGAGTATGAAAGGCAGCAGCTCTAGGGGTGAATACCCAAACAGGTATGTTGCTATTATGAAGAGCAGCGATACGAGCACCAAGTCCATCATTATAAGGTAGCGCACCACATCGACTATCAATGCCTGGAGGTGCAGCTTGGGCTTGGCTTCCTGCACAAGCTTTGTTGTCTTGCCGTAATATGTGCCATAGCCAGTGGCAGTGACAACGCAGAGTCCTTCGCCGCCGGTTATCACCGAGCCAGAATAGACCTTGTCTCCTACGCCTTTCTTGGATGGCATGGTTTCGCCCGTCAGGACGGACTGGTCAGCCCTCAAGCCGTCCGATGATACAGCAACTCCATCGGCAGGCACTACGTCTCCCATGCGCAGGCGTATTATGTCTCCAGGTACTATGTCCTTTGCAGGCTTTATCGACCATTCGCCAGACCTTAGGACCCGTGCACTTACACGCAGCCTGTTCTTGAGCAGCTCTATAGAGTTGTCTGCACTTTTCTCCTCTATGAAACTGACCATGCCATTGAATATCAGCAATGCCAGTATTATATAGAAATCCTTGAACTCCTTTAGGAAATAGGTAAGTATTACTACTATTTCGAGCATAAAAGGTATAGGGCCGTAAAATTTCCTGGCGAGCAGCACTATTGCGCTTTCCTTTTTCTCTACAATTTCGTTGGGGCCGTATTTCTCCAGCCTCTTTGATGCTTCTGCATCTGTTAGCCCTTTCTTTAGCGACGCGCCCTGCTCTCGGATTGCCTTTTGAGCATCGCTTATGCTACCCTCATTTCTCTCCAATCTCAGCACCGTCTGTTTTTTTCGTTTTTGCTGTTCATCTTTGTCATTATCCTCGACCATGCCGCATTCTTCTTCAGCAAAGGCCTGAACACGCCGCCTATAGGTCTCCTGCGGTTGGCGGTGCCGTCTATTTCTGCGATATCGGCAGCATCCAGCGTAAATTCTGTAGAGGCAACATTTTCTTTCATGTGCTCCGGGCTTGACGCCTTTGGTATGGGTATCACATTGCCTTTTGATACTAGCCAGTTCAATGCTACCTGAGCGGCAGACGCTCTGTGCTTTTTCGCTATCGAACCCAGGGCTTCGCTTATTCTGGAATCGCCGCCCCTTGATATGAAGCCTCGCGCCAGCGGGCTGTACGCTATTATGGCTATGCCGTTCTTGCGGCAGTACTCTGGCAATCCTTCTCTCTCTGTGGACCGCACAAATACGCTGTATTCGACCTGGTCGGATACGATTTTGTGCTCTTTCATCGCGGCCTGCGCTTCCTGCAGTTCTCTCACGGAGAAATTGCTGACCCCTATGTGCTTTATCTTGCCCTCTTCTGCAAGCTTTTCCATGGCAGACATCGTCTCGCGTATAGGAATTGAATGGTTCGGCCAATGAAGCTGGTACAGGTCTATGTAGTCAGTGCCGAGCCTTGACAGGCTTGCCTCGCACGCGCGCATGACATCTGAATAATGGAAATTATGCGGCGAAACCTTTGTGGCTATGAACAGCGATTTCCTATCCGTGCCCTCGATGGCTGAGCTGACCAAGCCTTCGGTGCCGTACATTTCTGCAGTGTCTATGAAATTGACGCCCTTTGATAGGGCATATCGCAGCGCTTGCAGTTCGGCTTTTGGATTTTTGCCAAGCTTCCATGTGCCGACCCCGATAGCGCTGACTTTCTCGTCAGTATGGTCGAATTTCACGTATTGCATAGGTGATAATCGTTTTATCATTTAATAAGTCTTGCTGCTCCCAGTTTTACGCGCCATGCCGTTAATGCTGCAGGAAGAGCATGATATATTAAGCATGTATGGCGTGGTACTGTAATTTGAAAAAGTATTTATTACTTATTAGCAAATGATTTACATGCGAACCAAATTTGTTGTTGTGACGGGGTCGCTCATGAGCGGCATGGGAAAGGGCTTGATAACTTCTTCTATATTGAAAATACTCGATATGTACGGGTATAAGGTGCTGCCAGTAAAATTCGACGGATATCTCAATTACGATTGCGGCACCATGAACCCCTACAGGCATGGCGAGGTCTTTGTGCTTGACGACAAGAGCGAAGTCGATATGGATTTCGGCATGTATGAGAGGTTCCTTGAAAAGCCCCTTTTCGGCGATCTTTCTATAACAGGGGGCAAGCTGTTCAGCACCATAATAAAGAAAGAGAGGAAAGGCGAGTATCTTGGCGAAGATGTGCAGATAATACCGCACCTCACAAACGAAATTCTGACAAGGATAAAGGGGATTGCGGAGAAGAACGACCTCGACGTAATGGTCATAGAGGTAGGCGGAACCATTGGAGACATAGAGAACAGCTATTTCGTTGAGGCAATGAGGCAGCTCATGCTTAAGGAAAAGGTGGTATTTGCGTCACTGACCTACCTGCCGCTGCTCGATGTGGTAGGGGAGCAGAAAACAAAGCCGACACAGATAGCGTATAGGGCGATGATGGCCCTTGGCATAAAGCCAACTTTCCTTTTCTGCAGGACTGAGGGGGAGCTGCAGAAAAAGACCAAGATGAAGCTCTCTCTTTTCACGAATATTGACGAATCGCACATATTTGATGATTCCACCATGTCGCACCTTTACACTATACCTCTGCATTTCATGGATCAGGGATTTGACAAGATGCTCATAGAAGAGCTGGGCCTGCGCAAGAGAAGTATATCGAGGGGGAAGCTGAACAGGCTGAAGAAGCTCAATGATGCTTTGCTGCATCCGAAAAAAGAGGTTAATGTAGGCATAATCGGCAAATATGTGGAGTTGCGCGATGCTTACATAAGCGTCAAGGAGGCACTGGTGCATTCCGGCGCGGCGCTAGATTCGAGGGTCAATATAAGATGGATAGAGTCTGAATCGCTCGAGAGAGAGGATGCGCGCAATTATCTTGGGGACTTGGATGGGATAATAGTGCCGGGGGGCTTTGGGAAGAGGGGCATAGAGGGCATGATTAATGCGATATCATATGCCCGCGAGAGCAAGACGCCTTACTTGGGCCTGTGCCTAGGCATGCAGCTCATGTCAATAGAATATGCGAGGAATGTGTGCAGCATGAAAGGCGCCAATTCTACCGAATTTGATCCCAAGACACGTTACAAAGTCATATACACATTGCCTTCGCAGCGGCGGCAGGAGTACAAAGGCGCGACCATGAGGCTGGGCAGATGGGAGGGGAGGATACTAAAGAAGGATTCAATTGCTTATAGGGCCTACAAAAGCGATGTCTTCCATGAGAGGCATAGGCACAGGTATGAGTTCAATAACAAGTACATGGATGATATGGAGAACCATGGATTCGTCATATCGAGCGCTACACCCATGGACAGATTGGTCGAGACCGTGGAATGGAAAGATTCGTTTGGCATAGGCACGCAGGCGCATCCTGAATTGAAGTCCACACCAAGTCATCCTGCGCCTCTATTTGTGGAGTTCGTCAAGGCCAGCATAGCGAAGAGAGAAGGCAGGGGCACGTTATAGGCTTCATTACTCCTTATAGCCTATTTTGCGCAGCAGGTCATGCCGCTCCTTCTTGTCAGTCTCTCCCTCTATGCCGAGCATTGTGTCTCCATCCGATATGCCAATCACGGCCCTCTTGCCGTTGCCGCCCGCTATCACAACCGAAACAGGATTGGCTGTGGCACAATAAAGTGCCGCGACTTCGTTCACATCGCGCACGTGCTTTACTACATTTATGGGGTAGGCGTTTTTGAACATTATTAGGAAAGTATGGCCAGCATTTATCGCCATCAGGTTCCTTTGGGCCAGCTCTTCCAGCTGCCCGTCGTTGCCATCGCTCCTCAGAAGGCGCTTGCCGCTGGCTTCGGCGAATGCGAGGCCGAATTTTATCTGCGGCACTGCATTTGTAAGTGCCTCATACAGGTCCTCGACCGTTTTTATGAATCCTGCATGGCCTATAATCATAGACGTATCTTCATCTTTTTCCATGCCCACAAATTCAACATTTGCTGCCATTCAATCACTTATCTTCAGCACCACGAGGGTCTCGAACATGAAGGGCTTTGTGCTTATTATCTCGGCATTATGCCTCTTGACGTCCTCGCCATACCTGTTAAGCGAGCTTTCAAGAAGCAGCACTGTATGGTCCTGAAGCACGTAATCCCGGTATGTGTTGAGGAAAGAGTTAATCAGCTCGCGGCCGTCCGTTCCGCCGTTCACGGCAATGTCCTCGCCATCCGGATTCTTTATTCCGTGGAGAGGCTTGGAATGCAGGTAGGGCGGATTGAACAGTATGGTGTTGTATTTCTTGTTTATGTTGCTGAATAGGTCGGTGCTCACGAATTCGCCTTTCACTGCGTTGAGCTCGGCATTGCGTCGGGCACATGAAAGCGCCAGGCTGTTGACGTCCGCGAACGTCACGTCGCAGCCTTTCTTTGCTGCTACTATCCCATTTATTCCGCTCCCGGTGCCCAGGTCGAGCACCCTGCCGCTCGCATATTTCTCGGTAGCCGCGGCAAGCAGGTACGAGTCTTCGCGCGGCATGTAAACGCCTTTGCAGGCTTCAATCTTTATTTCATCGATAATCATTGCAGCTCCGGTATGATATTTGTACATGTGTGGATTTATAATTTGCCTTTTTGATGTGTTTATGCATTTACAAAGCGCGCATTGGCCGCGCAAGAAAAAAACAGAAAAAGATTAAAGAAAAAGATTTAAACAAAAAGAGTTATTTACCTCCTTCCCCTCCTGTTCATCTTGGTCCTTGCTATGTAGCCCTTCTTGTCTATGAAGTACAGGTATCCGTCAGCCCTCTGTATCTTCTCAGATCCAACCTTCTGCTTCCTTCCGCGCTTGTTGGACTTCATAGGGGTTCTCCAAGCGTATCCATCCTTCCCAAGATAATAGAGGTAGCCGTCTTCTCTCTCTATTGCTTCGCTTCCTACTCTTTCAGCCATTTAATCACATTTATCTTATAAATAATATAGATTTAAATAAGTATCGTCGTCTATCGTCATAAAAACCGCACTTTTATGAGATATAAATATGTTCCGATTTAGCAATAACGCGCAGAGAAACGCTCACGTTGCTGCCAGTAACTGATTATTTTAGCTACATTTTTTATATGTTCTATCAGCAGAACTATTGATATATATGGTAGAGATAAAGCTTTTGAAGCAGATAGACTTTAGCGGTTGCACATTTATAGAAGGGTTCCCAGGGGCAGGTCTCGTAGGGCCTATGGCCATAAGCTACATCGTGAACAAGCTCTCGATGGATTACGTTGGATATGTGGACAGCGAGCTGCTGCCGCCGCTGGTATCCATACACAACGATATGCCGCTGCCGCCAGTCAGGCTCTATTATTCCAAGAAATACAAGATGGCGGCGCTGTTCGCCGAGACCAGCCCCAACAAGGAAGCTTCGATATACCATATAGCGGACTCGCTCAATGAGTTCATAAAGAAGAACAAGTTCTCAATGACCATATCGCTCAGCGGAGTACCGGTAGAAAAGCCCGATGGCGATTCGGTGTTCGGCATAGTGTCATTGCCGAAGCTCAGCAAAACTCTTGATGCTGCGGGCATTAAGAAGATAGGCGAGGGAGTTGCTACGGGCATAAGTGCATGCCTGATTATGAGGGCCGCCATAGACAGCACCAGCGACATAAACCTGCTGGTGCAGGTCAACCCGGAGATGATAGACCCCAGGTATGCAGAGCTAGCGATTGAGAAGATAAACAAGATACTCGACATAGACATAGATGTGGGCGAGCTCGACAAAGAGGCCAAGGAGGTTGAGGCCAGGATACGCGACCTGCTCGAGAAGAGCAAGCAGTCGCCGCACGACATAGAGGCGCAGCCTTCGACAGGCCCGTCGATGTATGCATGAACATATGGGCGGGGGTAGCAAAGTCTGGTTTGGCTCAGGCCACGGAAAAATGCGCAGGACTTAAGATCCTGTGGTCTAGCACCTTCGTGAGTCCGAATCTCACCCCCCGCACATCATCTACTGCGTTGCACAGCCACAGAAATAAATATTTAATGTTTCTTACTTATATTGCTTTGTTGCTTTATTCGCTTTTCAATCAGGCAAAGTGAGTGCATATTATGGCAGATAACAAACCATATGATATAATAGTGGCAGGTTCCGGCATGTCTGGATCGTTAGCGGCAACCATGGCTGCACGCAAGGGTCTACGTGTACTGCTTTTGGACAGGAACAGGAAGGAAGAAGCGGGCAAGAAGACCAATTGGGGCTGGGTATGCGGCGATGCCGTTGCCGATGGGCACCTGCAGTTCATAAAATCTTACATAGATATGGACTTTGACTATCCTGAGCTGGACAAGAAGGTTGATGGTGTATACGCCCTCTCGCCTGACCTTGAATCGCGTTTCCTTTTTGAGGGTAAGGGTTATGTGCTCAACAGGCCATTGTTCGAGCAGAAGCTCCTCGACATGGCGATAAGAAGCGGGGCCGAATATGTGCAGGAGTTTGAGGTAGAGGGGCCCGTAATAGAGGACAATTTCGTTGTAGGTGTATTCGGCAAGGACAGCAAGAAAGAGCACAAGGAGTTCAGGGCCAGGATTGTCATAGATGCGCTTGGCATAGCAACTACATTGAGGAGGAGGCTGCCTGAGAACAATTTCGTAGATAAGATGATAGACATCGATGACGTTGAATCCACCGGCAGGTACATATACTCATTCGAAGTGGACCACGAGGACAAGAATTACTATGATCCGGACAATGCACTCATACACCTGAACCAGAGGATGGCACCAGGAGGCTATGGGTGGGTATTCCCTAAGAACGGCAAGCGGGTCAATATAGGCATCGGTGTGCAGAAGCGCAGCCTTGACATAAGGAATGAGAAACTCGGCAAGAACGATACCCTGCACACGCTTATGGATGAATATGTGAGGTCAAATCCAGTGATAAAGAACCCGGTGCTGGACAACGACTTCAACAATGGGAAGGGATACTGGTCGGTAGCGGTGAGGAGGCAGATGGAAAGCCTGGTCTTCAACGGCTATATGGGTGCCGGGGACAGCATGGCTATGCCTAACCCGATAAGCGCTGGAGGGATAGGGCCAGCCCTGGTGGCGGGCATACTTGCAGGCAAGAACGCCGCAGAAGCAATAGAGGCGGGGGATGTCAGCGTCAATGGCCTGTGGAGGTACAATGTTGAATTCAACAAGGAATATGGTAACAAGACCGCAGGGCTCGAAGTATTCAGGATATACCTGCAGTCGCTCAACGATGATATAATAAACTACGGGATGAAGAATTTCCTTACGTCGAAGGAGGCTGAGAGCATCAGCTACGGCAAGACGCCGGAGCTTAGCATGGTTTCGAAGTTCAAATTCGCACTTAAGGGCGCCAGGAATATATCTGCGTTCTCGAACCTTCTGTTCGTAATAAACAAGATGAAGGAGTTCAGCGCACTTTACGGCAATTATCCCGCTTCGCCAAAAGAATTCGACGCTTGGAAGGAGCGCGTAAAGAAAGAGATGCACGAAGTCAAGGAAAGATTTAAGCCAAACCCTATATGATGATCCCTATGGAAGAAAGCTATACAAAGTACGAAAAGGCCAGGATTGTCGGTGCGAGGGCCCTTGAGCTGGCATACGGCGCACCGCCGCTCATAAAGGTGCCAGAGGGAGTAGTTGATCCGGTAATGCTCGCCGAGCTTGAATTCGGCAAGGGCGTGATACCGATAACCATATTGAGAGCGGAGGGCACGAATTAGACTGGTTCGCTTATTTTGCTTAGCCTGCCCAGGTTCTCTCCCGCGAGATTGTATACGGTGCCGCCTGCATAGTCGAAGATTTTGTTGCGCACCAGCGGGTTGATGTTGTCGCTGTCATGCCTGCTTATCGGCATGCCCATTATGAGCTCGTTGAACGCAGGCATCATGACCAGCTTCGCGTTCCTGTTGAAGCGCTCGTAGCGCTTTGCCGCTTCCTCTGGGTTCAGCTTTGCTATCATCCATGCCTTGTATTGGTAGTATCCGCCTCGCTTGTCCTTGAACGACACCGATATGTGGTTGTGCGCTGTCATTATGTAGCTTTTCCGCATGGCAGGCTCCGTGGGCCACCTGTTCCCGTGCAGCAGTGCGAACCTCCCTATGAGCAGTTCGTCGACAGGTTCGATTCCCGTTATCTCACCTATGTACGCATCGTGGTTGCCCCTGACCATCTTTACTTTATACCCTTCAAGGGCGTTGAAGAATCCTTTTATGCTCATGAGCTCGCCGTGCTCGGGGTGCATTATGCTGTCCTTTATGTCCCCGAGCATTATTATCTCGCCGATGTCAAATTCAGAAGCTATTGAGACTATCTCCTTTGCCATTATGCTGGTCGCGTTGTATAGCTTAACTCCTTTGTCTATAAGCTTCTTCTCGGCGCCGATGTGCAGGTCGCCTATGACAAGCCGGTCCCGGCCGTTGGCATGTATGATTGCGGCAGGGTGCTCGTATACGAACTTTATGTCTTTCACATTGATAATGAACGTTCTGCATTAATAATCTTTTATGTCGCTGCACAAATGCCCCGCTATACTTTTAGTCTTTTATGCTGCAATACTATAGAGGTAGCATGGATTCACCGTATATTGGGAATGTATTCGGCATCAAGGTGCAGCTGCACTGGACATTCGTAGTGCTGCTCCTGCTCGGGCTGTTCCTACTAGCCGTTACTCCGGCGCTGATATACTTGTTCCTAGTGATAGTGCTTTTGTTCGTATGCGTATTCATACACGAGCTCGCGCATTCGATAACCGCGAAGAGGAACGGCATAAACATAAAGAAGATAGTCCTGCTGCCGATAGGCGGCGCCTCCGTCATGGATACCGATGACATAGCGCCAGAGCTCGAGTACAGGATATCCGTAGTAGGCCCGCTGATGAGCATGTTCCTGGGATTTGTATTCGGCGTAATGGTCGTGTACATACCTGCGGGCATAGTGAAGCAGCTGGTCCAGTTCCTGTTCCTCATCAACATACTTCTCGGCGCATTCAACTTCATACCGGGATTCCCGCTTGACGGTGGAAGGGTTTTCAGGAGCTATCTGCAGAGGAAGCGCAGCTACCTGAGGGCCACGCAGATAACGGTAAAGGCGAGCAACGTAGTCGTGGTGCTGCTCATAGTCGGCACAATAATATATGCGGCCGCGCTTGTGAACTACTCCCTGTTCGAGAAGGAGTTCATTGTGTTCTGGGACGTCCTTATAGCGATGTACCTGTACGGAGGCGCGAAGGCCGAGATGCAGAACGCATACATGAAGGAGTACACATCTGACTTGCACGTAAAGGACGTGATGAGCAGCAATTACGCAGCAGTCGAGAAGAATGCGTCAATGGAGCAGCTGTACAAGATAATGATGCGGGAGCGCACGCACATAATAATCATAAAGGACGGCGGCAGCATAAGGCTGGTCACAAAGCTGCAGCCGCAGGGCGCGTTCGGCAAGCTGCCGAGCACAACCGCGTACGAGGCCAGCGTGCCCCTGCCATCGGTAGACTGGAACGCGAAGCTGTCAAAGGCGCTCGAGATGATGGCTACCGAGAACATTGGTCTGCTTGCAGTAAAGAAGAGGGGCAAGTTTGTAGGAATTGTACTGGGGCAGCACCTGGAGTATGTGATAGCGCTCAGGATGGCAAAGAACAATCCGAACGCCAAGAAGAACGCGCCTGAAAAGGCTTAAATGCTATTAATAATATTTCCATACCTAATCATTTTAGGCGATTAGGCGACCTGGTGTATAGATGCTTCACGTTGAAAGGCTTGTAATCCACAACTTCAAATCCTTCAAGCATGCGAACATACAGTTCAGCCAGGGCTTCAACTGCATCGCCGGCCCTAACGGCTCTGGAAAGTCGAATATATGCGACGCGCTCCTTTTCGTTCTCGGAGAACAATCCCTGCGCAGGCTCAGGGCAACGAACGTCACGCAGCTCATAAATGACACCAGGGGCAATGAAAAGGACAAGGAGATGCACCCGACATATGTCAAGGCGGTGCTCGGAGGGGACATGCCTGCGGAGGTGCTGCGCACGATAAGGAACAACAAGATCGTCTATAGGCTGAACGGCAAGCGGGTCACAAGGCAGGAGCTCGTATCGTTCCTCAACGAGAAGGAGAGCAACATAAACGAGACCAACACAATAACGCAGGGCGAAATAGGAAAGCTCCTGGATTTGAACGCAAGGGAGAGGAGGGAGCTCATAGACATAGCTTCGGGCATAAAGGAGTTCGATGTCAAGAAGGACGCTGCGCTGAAGGAGCTTGACAAGGTCGAGACCAAAATCGGCGCGGCGCAGATGGTCCTTAACGAGCGCATCGGGTTCATGGCGGAGCTAGAGAGGGAGAAGGAGCAGGCGGAGCAGTACGCGAAGCTTAGCGACATGGCAAAGCGCCTGAACTATTCGCTGCTGACGCGCAGGGAGAACGAGGTGCTAGCCGCATACAACAGCGCGGTAAGGGATTATGAAGCCGGCAGGAAGAGCAAGGAGTCTCTTGGCGCGAGACTGATGGAGATAGATGTGAGCGTATCGGATTTCTCGCAAAAGAGGGATGCCCTGTCGAAAAAGATAAACGAGAGCTCCGTAGGGGCAAGCTCCATCAACAAGCTCCTTGAGCAGCTGAACAGGGATATTGCAGTCAGGGGCTCCGAGCTCGGCACCATAGAGAAAAGCGTGAAGGAGCTCGGCGAGAGGGGCAGGCAGCTAGCTGCAGATGCATCCAGCATAGAGGAAAAGCTCAAGGAGGACGAATCCAGCATCAAAGAGAGCGAAGCGAAGGCATCAGAACTGGATATGCAGGTGCCTGCGGCGCAGGGCGAAGGCGCTGACGATTCTGAGACCATATCTTCAGAGTACAAGGCATCGGCGGAAAGGCTGAATTCGTATGCAGGCATGATATCCGAGCTGAGCAACAAGAAGGCATTGCTCAATGCCGATATCGATAGGATAAGCAAGTCGGTTGATGGACTGGAGCATGATGAGGGGAACGCAGAAGCGAAGCTCAGGGAGTTCGCAAAGCTCATTGATGCAAAGAGGAAGGAGCTCGAATCCAGCAATTCAGAAAAAGGAAGGATAATGAAGGAGGTGCTGGCGCTGCAGAAGAATATAGAGGCTCTCGTGGAGGAGAGGTCGAAGGCTGACGCTGAAAAGCTGGGGGTTAGGGAGCAGCTGGCGCTTTCGGGCAATGCTTACGACAGGATAGAGAAGGGCCTGCACGAAAAGATAGATGCGGGATTCTTCGGCAGGGTTGCTGGCATATGCAGCTATGACGACAAATACGCGCTTGCAGTCAACGCTTCGGCATATAGCAGGCTCAACTACTTCGTTGTTGACAAGGTCGAGA
>JAJYTM010000048.1 GCA_021793035.1 Microcaldota archaeon | reverse complement strand
ACCTCTTTCCATCGAATGCCGTTCTCTTCCTGCTGTTCGCCTTGAATAGAAGCAGGTATGCAGCAATTATCATCACTGCTATGCTCATGTACTGCACGAAGCTCAGCCTCTCGCTCAGGAACATGAATGCAAAGACTACAATGAGCAACTGCGGCAGCGAGCTCAGTATTGGCGAAGATACCGATATATTCCCGTGTTTGTACACCCTTGCCGTTAGTATGTACGATACGGTCGACACAACGCTTATCAGGAAGACCAGCGCCACTGCATATAGGCTGATGTTGAAGTCGGCGAACGGCACGAAGACCAGCGCCATTAGCGCTATTATTATGGAAAAGCTTGCGCTGTACGCGGATGCGTGCTCGTCTTTCAGCATGTACTTCTCGAGCACGCTGGAAAAGCCCATCAAGGCTGCCGATATAAGCACCAAGTAGTACCATTCTATCATAGGATCAGCCTGGGCGAACCGTCAGCATGCCAACACGTCAATCAAATCGTCCTGTTTATGAGGAATTCTGCAAGCGCCTTGAGGTAGTTTTTCGCATCGCTCGCAGGGAGGCGCTTGTCAACGTTGTTCCATGCATCCCTTATTATGCGCTCCTGCAGCTCCCTCGAATGCTCTATTGCTCCAGACTTGGTTATCAGGCCTATCGCCTCGTCTATCTTGCCCCTGTCCTCTGTGTGCTCCTCAAGTATCTTTATAAGGCGGTCCTTCTCATTCTGAGGCAGCTTCTCTATCGCATACACTACGAACAGCGTCACCTTGCCTTCAGTTATGTCCTCCCCAGTGCCTCCTTTGTTCTCCGACACTGCGCTCTTTGTTATGTTAAGCAGATCGTCCTGTATCTGGAATGCCACGCCTATTGAGGCTGCGAAATGGCCCAGGGCATTGACCGTATCATCATCTGCGCCGCCTATTATGCCGCCTATTTTCGCAGCCATGCTCGCCAGGGCCCCTGTCTTGTCATACACCATCTGCAGGTAGTTGTCTTCCGATATCTTGTAAGGATTAACGAGGTACCTGTGCCACGCTATGTCCTCAGCCTGCCCTATGGTGCACCTGAGTTTCTCGGTATCAGACACGTCGGCAATCCTGTACTTCATCTCGTCCGAAAGCTTCTTGCTAGACTTCAGCGCTATGGTGGGGAAATGGTAGAGGAAATCGCCAAGGTTGTTCGCTACGTCTATCCCGTATTTAATGTGCACGCAGTCCTTGCCCCTGCGCAGCTTGGAGTTGTCCTCTATGTCGTCGTGCACTAGCGTGCCGTTGTGTATTATCTCAGATATCATGGAGAACTCTATGTAGTCGTCTGGGTTCTTGCCAAGGGCCTTTATTATGAGCAGCGTTATGGCAGGCCTCCACCTCTTGCCCCCCTGGTTGAGTATGTAGAGCGCAGGCTCGAGTATGCTCTTGTGCAGCGTCTCTTCATGGTACCTGTACCCGCTCCTGCCCAGCAGCTTCTTGAAGTACCTGTCGGAATCCGCCTGCGTCAGGTATTCGTTTATCTTTTCATCGATCTGCTTGGACTGCTCCTTCAAATATTCGACAATATCTATGCCGTTTCCTTTATCACTTTCTTCAGTGTCCATTGTCTCAACTTTTGCATTTAAACGCAGCGCCGTGCCTTCAGCACACATGGCTTCGCGCCGCGGCTGTTATGATTCTATTGAAATGATACCCTAAAAAGCTTTCCCCAGTTCCGCCGGCAAAGCGAAGTGCCGGCATGCACAAAAATAAGAGTTCAGTAGTCCCGGCCGGATTCGAACCGACGTAGCAGGGTCCAAAGCCCTGCGTCCTTGGCCTCTAGACGACGGGACTGCCCAATGCTGCACTAAGCGGTTTGCTTGGCGGCAGATGTAGGCGTCGTATATACTATATTTATACCAAGGTTTATATTTATTGATTCGCCAAATATATCTGCGATGAAGATGCCTGGTTTTAAGACAACAGAGAGCGTGAAGGTGCCCGACAAGCTGATAGACCAAGTGATTGGGCAGAAGAACGCTGTCGATATAATAAAGAAGGCGGCCAAGCAGAGGAGGAACGTGCTTCTCATAGGCGAGCCCGGCACTGGCAAGACAATGCTAGCGCAGGCTATGTCCGAGCTGCTGCCTATAACAGACCTTGAAGACGTGCTCGTATACCGCAATGTGAACGACGAGAACAAGCCGCAGATAAAGGCAGTAAAGACATATCCGGACAGCAGCGCAGACAGGAATGCGCCTGGGCAGGGCAGGCTGATACTGCAGAACGAGCGCATGAAGGCGAGGATGAGCATGAGCCGTGCCGGTTCGATAGTGCTGCCCATAGTGCTTGTGCTTGTTATAGTGCTTTTCGGTCTTTCGATAAGCGGCATATTTAGCGGCTACGAGATAATAGTGCTGGCGGCGCTCATACTTGGGATAATGATATTCGGATCCATGGCTATGTTTACAATGGGTTTGACAAGGCGCGTAGGCATGCCGGGGATGTCGGACATGTCGGAGCCGAAGATCATAGTGGACAATACCGGGCTTACACATGCACCATTCATAGATGCGACGAGCTCGAAGGCAGGCGCACTTTTCGGCGACGTCAGGCACGACCCGCTGCAGAGCGGGGGCTTGGGCACGCCTGCGCATCTGAGGGTAGAAAGCGGCGCGATACACAAGTCAAACAAAGGCGTTCTTTTCATAGATGAGATATCCAGCCTTGAGGGGAGGGCGCAGCAGGAGCTTCTCACCGCAATGCAGGAGCGCAAGTATCCGATAACCGGGCAGAGCGAGATGAGCTCCGGTGCCCTAGTCAAGACGGAGCCGGTGCCTTGCGACTTCATACTTGTCGCTGCGGGCAACCTTCAGGATATAAAGAACATGCACCCGGCTCTCAGGTCGAGGATAAGGGGGTACGGTTACGAGGTCTACATGGATTCGACCATGGAGGACAACAAGGCTAACGAGTATGCAATAGTGCAGTTCATCGCCCAGGAAGTAAAGAAGGACGGCAAGATACCGCACTTCGATGCGTCTGCCATAAGCGAGATAATAGAAGAGGCTCGCCGCAGGTCTGGCAGGAAGGGCAGGCTCACTCTCATATTGAGGGACCTGGGAGGATTGGTCAGGGCCGCTGGCGACCTGGCAGTCGAGAAGAACCACAAGCTCGTCACCGCTGCGGATGTGGTGGCTGCGCGCCACCTGGCAAGCCCTATAGAAGCCCAGGTGGTAACACAGGAGATAGAGTACAGGAAGGCGTACCGCGTCTTCGAGACCCACGGTTTCAAGGTAGGCAAGGTGAACGGCCTCGCAGTCATAGGCAATTCCACCATGTCTGCAGGCATAGTGGTGCCAATAGTGGCGGAAGTGACGCCAGCGAGCTCTAGGTCCGAGGGCAAGTTCATACCCACGGGGAAGCTCGGCAAGATAGCAACTGAAGCGGTGAAGAACGTCAGCGCCATAATAAAGAAGCACATGGGGCGCGACGTGGCAAACTACGACATGCACGTGCAGTTCCTGCAGACATACGAGGGCATAGAGGGCGACAGCGCAAGCATATCAGTCGCCATCAGCATAATATCCGCCATGGAAAACATACCCATAGACCAGTCCGTAGCAATGACAGGCTCGCTCTCAGTGAGGGGAGACGTGCTGCCTGTAGGAGGGGTTACCAGCAAGGTCGAAGCCGCAATAAGCTCGGGCATAAAGAAGGTTATAATACCAGCGTCTAATGCCGGCGACATATACATAGGCAAGGACAAGCTGAAGAAGATAAAGATAATACCAGCAAGGAGCATAGCGGATGTCATGGCAGTGTCGCTTAAGCCCGGCAAGGCGCGCGACACTATGATAAGCGAGTTAAGGAAGCACAGCCAGGGGAGAAGCTGATGGAGGGCAAGCCAGGCAAGGGGAAGGCGGCATCGCCGGACAATGCTGTCACGGAGAAGCTCGAGCAATTCGGAAAGTCAATAGTCAATGAAATATACCGCGGCGAGAACCCGAAATTCATTACAAGCGTCAGGTCAAGGTCTAACGTGCTCTATGACCCCAAGGGCGGCTATCTGCATCTGGGTCCAGCGCAGGAAGAGAGAAACTTCATAAACATATCGCAGTCAAGAAAGTTCATGCAGACTGTGGCGATAGCATCAAAGTGCGGCTCGTTCGTAAAGGAAAACCTCCATACCTCCATAAGGGGGCTTTTCTACCAGCTCAAATATTCACTCGGAGAGGACGTTGACGAGAACATATTCAGCGAGCAGAGCGAGTCTAACCCGCTCATAGAGGATCTTGAATCATCATTGGGCGTCAGGAGGGAGGACCTCAATCTAAGCGCCGACAGGAAGGGGTTCCTTGCAGGCAACATGCGCATAATAGACAAGTTCGGGGGCGAGAGCCTGGAGATAGATGCGAGCAAGCAGGGGAGGAGCGGCTTCCCTATACCGAGCGATGTCGACAACGGAATAGAGTTCGTCGATGTGAAGGCGAAGTATGTGCTCGTAGTGGAGAAGGATGCCGTATGGCAGAGGCTGAACGAGGATGGGTTCTGGAAGAAGGAGAACGCGATACTGATAACACCGAAGGGGCAGGCATCAAGAGGCACCAGGCGCATGATAAGGAAGCTATCAGACCTAGGGCTGCCGGTGTACGTGTTCAATGACTGCGACGCATGGGGATGGTACATATATTGGACAATAAAGACAGGTAGCATGAACCTTGCATACCTAGGCAAGGACATGGCGACTCCGGGGGCGAGGTTCCTCGGCGTGACGATGTCAGACATAGAGCATTATGATTTCCTGGGCAAGCTCACCATGAAGGCGAGCGATGTCGACATAAAGCGCGCGCAGGAGATGCTTTCATACCCGTGGATAAACAA
>JAJYTM010000047.1:2437-4908 GCA_021793035.1 Microcaldota archaeon | reverse complement strand
GGCTTCATGGACTTTGATGCCTCGGCAGCAAAGATAGTCATGGAGGTAATGGCCGAAACGTTGAAGCTCAAGATAAACATGAAGAACATGGACGACATGATAAAGAGCGCCGCTAACGCCGTAAAAGCCGTGGAGGACCAGATGAAGGCATACTCGCAGCCCGGAGAAGGGAACGAAGTCAAGCTGCCATACATACGCTGATTTGACCAGCACGCCAATACATGTGCGCCAATAATCTAGCCTGGTAGGATCTCAGCTTCCCATGCGCAGCGTGCAAAGCGGCACGGAAACAGCTGAATGCCCGGGTTCAAATCCCGGTTGGCGCATCAACTTGCAGTAATGCACGCAAATGCCGCTGGCGATCCAATGATAAGGGATATAATATTTGATATAGGCGGAGTGCTGCTGAACTACAGGGAGGAGGAATATTACGGCTATATAAGCAGGAAGTATGGGCTGAGCAAAGCAAAAGTATCTCATACCATAAACTCGATGATAGCGAAGCTCGAAATAGGGCAGATGACAGTCAGGCAGATGTGCTCAATGGTTAGCAAGGAGTTCGGCATACCCGGTGCCGACCTTGAATGGGTGGGGTTCTTCAAAGCCGCAGCAAAAACTGACAGCTACACCATAGGCCTTGCAAAACGCCTTGAGCGCAGGTACCGCGTATCTGTGCTTTCGAACATAAGCAGGACGAGATACGTTGTCGTCCGCGAGCTTTTCCTGCGCGACCTCGGCGCATACAGGGTCTTCACATCGTGCTACATGGGCATGAGGAAGCCCAGCAAGAAGATATACCTTGCTGTGCTGCGCGACCTCGGCGCCAAGCCCGAAGAGACTGTCTTCATAGACAACCTGAAGGTGAATGTGGACGGTGCCAAGGCGGTAGGTATGCGTGCGGTGCAGTTCAAGAACCACGAGCAAATAACCAGGGCGCTTAAGCGCCTCGGCGTTGAAACAGCATGACCTGCCATGCCAGCAAAAGGCTTTATACTTTTGCAACGTTTATGTCATGGTAATACAATGGCAGCCGGCTTGGCAGGCAAGGACATAATATCGATAAACGACTTTTCTAATTCTGAGATAGAACGCGTGTTCGATGTTGCAGACTCGATTCTTAAAGGCCCCAAGAGCGCATCTGGGCTGCTCAAGGGCAAGCTTATGGCCGCAATGTTCTTCGAGCCTAGCACGCGCACCAGGTTCTCATTCGAGGCCAGCATGCACCGCCTCGGCGGATCGGTGATGGACTTTGCAAACACTGAAGGCACGTCAGTGGCAAAAGGGGAGAACCTTGCGGATACGATACGCATAATAGACTCGTATGCCGACGTGATAGTCATACGGCACAAATACGAAGGCGCTGCGCGCCTTGCAGCAGAGTTTGCGTCGCATCCTGTGATAAACGCAGGCGACGGATCGGGCCAGCACCCCACGCAGACGCTGCTCGACCTGTACACGATAAAAAAGGAGAAGGGCGCAATAAAAGGCCTCAACATAGGCCTTGTCGGCGACCTGAAATACGGGAGGACTGTGCATTCCCTGGCATACGCGCTGTCCAGGCTCGGCGCAAAGATATACCTGGTAGCGCCTGAAATGCTGCAGATGCCCGGCTACATACTGTCGGACATAAGCAATGGCTCCATAGCCGCAAAGACCGATAAGCTCGAGGATGTCATAGGCGACCTCGATGTAATCTATATGACGAGGGTGCAGAAGGAAAGGTTCGGCGACCTGAACGAATACGCGAAGGTAAGCCGTGCATACACAATAACTAAGGATACCATGTCTAAGGCGCAAAAGGGCGCAATACTTATGCATCCGCTGCCCCGTATAGGCGAAATCAAGCCGGAAGTGGACAGCTTGGAGAATGCGAAATACTTCAAGCAGGCGGCAAACGGCATACCAATAAGGATGGCGCTGCTGAGCATGGTCATGGGGGCGAGACGATGAATGCTGAAGATGGGGAAGGGCTGAGTGTCAGAAAGATACGCGACGGCGTGGTGATAGACCACATAGAGCCAGGCATGGCGCTGAACGTGCTGAAGATGCTGCACGTAGACGGCAACCCTGCCGATTCGTCAACCGTGAGCGTTCTAATGCATGCGCCGAGCAGCAGGATGGGCCACAAGGACATAGTCAAGATAGAGAACAGGAATCTCAACGAGGACGAGATAGACGTGATATCGCTCATAAGCCCAAGGGCAACCATAAACGACATATACAAGTACAAGGTCGTGAAAAAGCGCAACGTCGTGCTGCCCAAAGCGATAAAAGGCTCTATAGCCTGCTCAAACCCGAGCTGCATAACCAACCAGAACGAGCCAGTGCTAAGCGAATTCGAGGTGGTATCCAAGAAGCCCGTAGCGATACGGTGCAAGTACTGCGGCAGGGACATGTCATACGGAGACATAAGCGCCTACATAAGCAGCAGATGAACCGCTACGCGTATGCCTCCATGTACTGCTTGCCTA
>JAJYTM010000047.1:0-2337 GCA_021793035.1 Microcaldota archaeon | reverse complement strand
GGTATCCAAGAAGCCCGTAGCGATACGGTGCAAGTACTGCGGCAGGGACATGTCATACGGAGACATAAGCGCCTACATAAGCAGCAGATGAACCGCTACGCGTATGCCTCCATGTACTGCTTGCCTATCCTGTCAAAGTCTATTATGCGGCTGTCCTTCGATTCCTGGTCGCGGCACAGAAGCACTATCCTGCTGGGCTTGTGCTCGGCCGTCTCTATATATCCCGTGAGGCCGGCAAGCTTTGCTGCAAAATCCTTGATCCCCTCGTGCTTTGGCATGCTCTCCAACGAAAGCCCGCGCTGCGGCTCCCTCGACCCGCCAACGAACGAGAATCCCTTGACCTCGACATAGTTCGGCCTGGCCAGCTTTATGAGCTCGGCATAGCCCTCTGGGTTGGCCACATTGAGGCCCTTTATCAATGTCATCCTGAGCACCGTCCTGGTCTTCAGCCTTGACATGAGCTCGAGCGATTTCCTGAAGCGCTGCCACGTATTCTTCGTCTTTGGCCTTGTCACTTTCATGTAGGTTTCTTCGTCGGGCGCCTGCATCGATATGTAGAGCTGCGTAGGCAAGGGGTCAAGCCTCTCTATCGCTTCAGGAAGGGTGCCGTTGGTGACAAGGAAAGTGCTTATGCCCCTCCTGTGGAAGCTCTCTATAAGCTTGCTCATCTTGGGATAGAAGGTAGGCTCGCCTGTGAGGCTCAGCGCCACGTGCTTTGGGCTGTTCGCTTCCTTCCACCTGTTCAACTTGAGCTCAGTATCGGCTATGGACTTGTAGCCGCTCACTATCCTCCTCTGCTCTACTATCATGTTGTCTATTATGAAATCGGGATCGTCCCACTCGCCCACTGCATTGAGCTCGTTCCACTTCATGCCGTGCTCATCTGGTATTATGCGCCAGCAGAACTGGCAGCTTATGTTGCAGCCTATCGCAGGTGTTGCTTGCATGCACTGCCAGCTCCTTATTCCATAGAAAGAATGCTTGTAGCACAATATGCCTCCCCTTAGCCCGTTGGCCGTGTACTCGCATATCTTCACCGCAGAATGCTTTCCTACGAAGTGGTACCCCTGCTTCTGCATCTTGCTCTTCAGCTCTTCCGGCACTCCAGACATGAATATCACTATGGCCTATATGACACCTATAAAAAGGCGGAGCATATTTTTAGCATTATCTGTTGGCCATGCAACTACAAAGCCAAGAAAATCAAGAAAAAAAAGAAAAAGAAAAGCAGGACTAGGGGTCAACAAAGTGTGAATCTGCCTCCCCTGTCAGCAAGCATAGATACAAGAAAAGCTTACATCTCAACCTTCTTTATAGCCTTGTCGACCGTATTCTGCAGCTTCTTGTCGATCTCCATGCTGTGCGCCGTCCTGGCGTGCTCGGCGATCTTCTGCATCAGAGCGTTCCTGTCCTCGTCCTCTGCCGTAAAACCACATGCCTGCCCTATGTCCTTGCAAGCGAAGGTGTACTTCTTTGCCATTCCATCACCAAGCTAGATTTTGATTTCAATCTATTTAAGCCTATGCCGGCTGTAGAAAGGTATTTTAACCTAACATATCAGTTCCATGCATATGGAATAATATGGCTTATTTGACCTCTGGTAAATGCGCGCCTGTACCTGCATGCGCATGCCTTATACAAAAACGCTGCCTACTCTAGAGCCGGCTTTCGGGTGCATGCCTGCCCTGAGGAATCTTCCTCCGACCATCACGCTGACGATATTTGAGGGATTGGCCGAATACACTATGTTGTTTATCAGGTTCGCCTCGTTGGTCGGGCGCATGTTCGGGGCGCTTATGTCTATGATTGCCAGATCAGCCAGCTTTCCTGGCCCTATGGAGCCTATATCCTCTCTTCCTAGCGCCTTCGCCGCATTTACTGTCGACATGTCGAATGCCTGCTGCGCTGTCAGGGCCGCTGCGCTCATGTACTTCGACTTTGCCTGCAAGGCGCCGAACTTCATAGATTCAAGCATGTTGAGGGAATTGTTGCTGCCGTTGCTATCCGTCCCTATGGCGATGTTTGCTCCAGCATCGAGCAACTCCTTTATCCCCGCAACGCCGCTAGCAAGCTTCGAATTGCTCACAGGATTCCACGAAACGTTGGCGCGCTTGCTGCCGAGAGCCTTCGCCTCCTTCCTATTGAGCCAGACGCAATGTGCCGCCACAAGGCTCCTGCCTATCAACCCTAGCCTGTCTATGCGCTCCACGGGCCTTAGACCAAAGCTCTTCAGCGACTGCTTCACTTCTGACTGCGTCTCCGCCAGGTGCATGTGCAGTATTGTGCCATGCCTCTCAGAAAGCTCTTTTGCTCTCAGCAGCGTTTCGTCGTTAGCCA
>JAJYTM010000046.1 GCA_021793035.1 Microcaldota archaeon | reverse complement strand
ATAAAACTTTTTGTATAGCTTCCTTTACAGCGCTTACCTTGTTCTTTTCCGTCGCTACTATCAGCGAGCTCTTCCTAAGTATGTCCTGCAGTGTCGCGACGAGCGGAGAAAGGCTTGATATGCTACCGATTACCTTGTTGGTCTTGTCTATCACGATTATGTTGTCTTCGTATCCCTTTGGCTTGGTAGCATCAATTACGTATTGGTCACTGTTTACCCCCGCCTTTTCTATAGCCGCTTCTATATCGCTGATTTTCATGTTCTGTGGTGCGGGGCCGTCGTATGCCCTTTTGAAGAGTTTCCTGTTTATCACTTTCGACATTAGCACAGAGGAGGATTTGCTGCTTAGAAGGTGTTCCTGCATCTGCGAGTCCGTGAATGTGAACAGGCTCTCTGGGTTGAGTTCGCCATTTGCTATAGAGGAGTCAAGTGCTTTCCTGTACATCGATGTAGCTATCCTGACAGTATGATGGAAATAGACGGAGTTGTGCATGAAGTAACGCGCTATGAGCATCGATTCCACGCCCTGCAGGCCCTCGTAGTACACGGCAAGCTTGCCCTTGTGAAAACCGAACTTGGCGCTTATCCTGTTGTAGTCTATTATGCCGTATGCCACGCCTGTATGCATTGCATCGCGGCTGAGGTAGTCTATGCGGTCCGATCCCACTGCGCCCGTGACTATCTCGCCTTTGCCCAACCCGTTGAAGTATTTGATAAGCTTGGACATGGAAAGCCCTGCATCGCTAATGTGGTCCTTTATCTCGCTGCTGCGTATTATCTTCTCGCCGACGTTCTCATGCTGCGTGTTAAGGTACTTGTAAAGCCCTGGATCAGAGGAATGTGAAAACGGCGCATGCCCAATGTCATGCATCAAGCCCACGAGCGCAACTTCCTCCTCGTATGCGCCGAGGTTGTTCATTATTGCTTTTGTGAGGTGCATTGTGCCCAGCGAGTGCTCGAAGCGCGTATTAGTGCCTCCCGGGTACACCATGTATACGAATCCGAGCTGCTTTATGTGCCTGAGCCGCTGCATCGGCCCGGTCTCTAGGATTTTCTTCTCTACGCTGTTGAGGTGAACGTTGCCGAATATTGGATCCCTTATATACAAGATATCACGACATCATAAAGAATGCCACTGCAGCCATTGCGACAAGAGTGGCATCCAGTATCGAACAGTATATGCATATGTGGCCTATCATTGACATTGCAAAGACTGAGTATACTGCGCCTATAAGTCCAGTAAAGTACCATGGTGCAAGTTTGCTCTTCCTTGTAGCGAACACGGCTATAGATATTATGAACCATGCAAGAGCATAGAAAGCAAGCGGTACCCCGAATACCGACGAATACGGGTCAGTAGGCGAAAGCACCTTGGCGCAGTTTATCAGGCCGCTGCTGGAGCATACTAGCGGCGCGAAGTTGAGCTCTACCGAAGTCAGGTATATTGAATCAGCTACTCCAAGCATCAGCAGTGCCAGGAGAAGCAATGAAAGTTTTCCCATTTTCATAATATCAGATTTAGCTGCAGCATATATATTTGTGTATGCCGCTAGTACAGGCTTATTATCTCTGGCTCGCTGCCCGGCAAAGTAGCCTTGCCCGTTATGGGTATGGTGCTTCCGCACTTGGGGCACCTGTTGCCTTCAAGGAGCAGCCAGCGCTTCAGGTAAAACCCTTCGCGCTCTGCAGCCAGCGCTCCGCAGTTCGGGCAATAAGTGCTCTCGTACTTGTTGCCTGGCATGTTGCCTATGTAGACGTAATGCATGCCGTTCTTTTTCGCTATGTCGTAGTGAGCCTTCAGCGTGCTTGCGCTCGTCTCCGGATAATCCAGCATCTTGTAATCCGGATGGAACCTTGTAAAGTGAATAGGTACGTCAGGGCCAAGGCTCCCGGCTACCCATTTGGTCAGTGCGTCGCAGGCTTCGAGCGATTCACCGACTCTTGGTATTATAAGGTCTGTTATCTCTATGTGCGTGCCGTTGCGCTTCATGCGCTCCAATGCGCGTTTTATCGGCTCGTTTGACATCACCATCTCGAACCTGTTTGCGAACTTGTCTTCGCCGTTGCCCTTGAAGTCCACTACGGCGGCGTCTATCAGGCCCTTCATCGCATCCGCGGCTTCAGTGGTCATGTATCCGTTGGTGACGAAAACGGTGAACATTCCGTTCTTGTGCGCTAGCTTCGCAACGTCTAGGGCGAACTCCATGAATATGGTGGGCTCGTTGTATGTGAATGCTACGCCCTGCGCCCCATACCGCTTTGCCGTTTCTATCAGCTCCCTTGGGCTTACGCTCGCGCCTGTTATCTCATTATACTTCGATATGTTGTGGTTCTGGCAGAACTGGCAGCCGAAGTTGCACGAAGACGTCCCTATCCCCAGAACGGTGCTCCCTGGATAGAAATGGTTGAAGGGCTTCTTCTCTATTGGATCTACTTGCATGGCATCGATTACGCCGTAGTTGGCAAGGTAGAGCTTGCCCCCTATGTTCTGCCTTACGAAGCAAAACCCGTGAGAGCCCTCAGGTATCCTGCACCGCCTGGCGCATGCTATGCATTCGACTTTGCCGCCTTCCAATGGCTTCCATAATATGGCTTCTTTTTTCACAGTATCACAATAGTGCATCCAGATATTTATTGGTTGCAAGCGCGCTTGATACAGCGGACCGGCATGATATAAGTATATTGCCATGGTAATCCAATATGTCAGCAACACTTTGGTGGTATGCATGAAATCATTATCAGACTATGAGAAGGAGGGCAGGAAGCTTAGGGATGTGACGCTCTGCTACCTTGTAGATAAGAATAAGGGGAAGGTGCTCCTAGCAATGAAGAAACGGGGTTTCGGCGTCGGAAAGGTTAACGGTGTAGGCGGCAAAGTTAAGGCCGGAGAGAGCATCGAGGAGGGCATGCTGCGCGAAACAGAGGAGGAGATAGGAGTCAAGCTGAGTTCCTTCGAAAAGGTTGGTGTGATAGATTTCTACTTCACAGTATCTTCGGAGGACAAGGACTGGAACCAGGAGGTGCATGTGTTCATCGCTGACAAGTGGGATGGGGAGCCTTCGGAAAGCGAGGAGATGCGCCCTTTTTGGACTGATATTAATGCCATGCCGCTCAAAGATATGTGGCCCGATGACGAGTACTGGCTGCCCAGGGCCCTTGCGGGTGAAAGAATCAGGGCGGCGTTCCTTTTTGATGAGAATGAGAAGGTACTAGACCATTACGTAAAGGCGCTTGAAGAGGGCACTGGCGCAGACTGAATTGCGCCGATATGCACAAACGGATAAAAATGTGCTCATGCGGATACCTATAATGGAAAATGGTGCGGGGGCAAGCGCGGCGCATAACGGCCAGCAAGTGGATATAAACAAGAAGCTCGCTGAGCTGCCGGTAGACATACGGCTCAGAGCCATAGACAGGCTAAGGGTAACATCGCTCAGAAACAATAAAACGCATCTTGCAAAGTTCCTCTTGATTCTGGCGCTGATAGGGCCAGGAATCCTCGTAATGGTTGCAGACAACGACGCCGGAGGCGTGATAACATACGCGCAGACGGGGTCGATATTCGGGATAGGCTTCTTCATACCTTTCATGATATTGATGATACCTGTGGCCTATGTGGTGCAGGAAATGACAATAAGGCTTGCGGCGGTTACGCGCAGAGGCCATGCGGAGATGATATGGAAGCGCTATGGCAGGTTCTGGGGCTCTTTCTCCCTCGCCGACCTCGTCATTGCGAACTCGCTGACACTCGTGACGGAATTCATTGGCATAACTTTCGGCTTGGGCATATTCGGCGTGAAGCCCGTGTTTGCCGTGCTCATAGGATTTGCATTCGTGCTTTTCATAACAATGTCTTTCAGGTACCACAACTGGGAGAGGGCGAGCTTGGTAGTAGCGTTCTTTAACCTTGTCTTCATACCGCTTGTCTTCTTCGCCAAGCCGGATTGGGGCCTTGTTGCATCGGCTTTCGGCACCTGGAAGGTGCCTTTTGGAATAACGCCGCTTTTCATATACGTGCTGCTCGCCAACCTTGGTACCACCATAGCGCCTTGGATGCTCTTCTTCCAGCAGAGCTCAGAAGTTGACAAGGGAACCGTCCCCGAGGACATAAAGGCGGCGAGGAGGGATACAATAGTTGGAGCGTGCATAATGGCTGCTGTAGCTATATCAATACTGATAATCACAGGGACGCTGGTGTTCCAGCCAGGAGTTTCTGTGACATCTGCAAGCAGCTACGACATACAGTTCATACTCTCAACAATAACGCACAGGATAGGCATGCTGCCGACAAAGCTTTTCGCCTTGGGCTTGATAGACGCTGGGCTGATAGCCACAATAGCCATAACGGCGAGCACTTCTTGGGCGGTCGGGGAGGCGATGGGATGGCCCAAGAGCATAAACCTGCCGTTCCTGCAGGGGAGGAAGTTCTACCTTCCGGGATTGGCGAGCATGGCGATTGCCGCAATAATAGTGCTCATACCCAACGTGCCTCTGGGCTTCCTCAACCTTACTGTGCAGGTCATAGCTTCCATATTCATGCCAGCTGCGATGCTGTTCCTGCTCCTGCTGGTGAACGACAAGGAGATAATGGGCAGGTATGCGAACGGGAAAGCCAACAATGCTGCGGCAATAGCGATAATGTGCATGCTCATCGTGATGAGCGGGCTTTATGGCGTGTCGCTCGTGTTCCCGGGGCTTATATAGGTGTTATGCATGGAGCTAAAACAGGATGATTACAAGTTCATAAAGACAGATGAGGATTGGAACCGTTTCGTCAAGCGCGAGAAGCTGCTTGAGTATGCCGCAAAGCCGGTGAAGAGGGCGAAGATGAAGGGCTGGGTAAAGTTCGCATTCGTTGTGATAAGGATATACATAATTATCATGGTTGTGCTGGTTTTCCTTGGCTTCCTTCACGTTCTGTAGC
>JAJYTM010000045.1 GCA_021793035.1 Microcaldota archaeon | reverse complement strand
CTCGCGTTCTCGATTGCATTGGGGCCTATGTAGCTTATGTCAGATGCGACCATATCGTCAAAGGAGTATAGCAACGGTGCCCTGAAGTGTATCGTAGCGGTTGCATTCAGGCCTGCATATGATGCCGTGATGTTTGTAGATGCCGAATAGTTGCTCGAAATGTAATCATATGCTGCACCAGATGATGCGGTCGCCACATCAACCTTCGACATATATATTGTGGGATTGCTTGAATGGAACCCGACATTGGCACCCTTGAGCGGGTATCCGAATAGAGTCACTGCCGACTTCATGCCGTACGACGTTCCGTTCGCGGCGAAGTTTGCGCTGCTTGGCGAGAGTGATATGGACAGGTTATCGCTCGGCAGGTACCTTGTGAAACCGTATGCGCTGCCCTCGAATGCCTCAACCGGCGCGTTGGAACAGCTTCCGTTAATTACATATGCACTGCTTAGGGCGCAGTTCCCGGCCTGCAGGTATATGGTGGGTTTAACGTATTCCCCTAAGCTAATCTTATTTGATGGTATCTCCGCAACGCATAGGAATGCGCCTCCGGCAGGTATCACTGCGTTGTCGCAGATCGAACCGCCGCTGCTGTATCCATCGTAGCTCACGTTGATGGTTGGATTGCTTATGGGATACTGGTTGGTGTTGGTGAGCAGCATTCCTACCAAGTATTCGCCATTGTGCATGTACATGCCCACCATTGAATCCTCGCAGAAGAAACCCCCGTTTATGGTGCACCCAGAAGGCCTCAATGACAGAGATACAAACCCATAGAAATACAGCAATCCTACTATAACACCTATTATCAGGATTGCCCAGCTGTAAGTTATTATGTATTCCAATGCAGACTGTGCTTTAATCTTGCCCAAATCCCTCACCCATACAATATCGCGCATATGCAGATATTTAAATGTTGCTGGAGCCGTTCCACAGTGTATTAAAATGCCTTTCCAATGCATCTATCCTGTTGCTATCCCGTATAACCTCTAAGTATTCTGTATTTTTATGCATTCCGCTGTACGTCAGGTTTGCGCTGCCGGTTATGGCTTCGCTGTCGCCTATGTAAATCTTCTCATGCACAAATCCTGGCGCGTACCTCACGTATATATTTCTATTGCGGGGTGCCCTTCGCAACGCAAGAAATGTGAACAGCAAGAACAGAAGCAGAAGTATTAGGGCTTCGTATGGCATATTAACTATATATAGTAAGACGAACGCCATGAATGACGCCGCGGAAGCGAGAGAGTAGCCTATGTTGCTCCGCACCCTTGGCCCGAGGTAGCCTATTGCAACGGAATTGGAATCTTGGCCCTTCGAAATTATTAAGCGTATGCGCTTGCCGCTGCCTGCTAGGCCGTAGAGCATCTTTGCGTACTGTATGCCGATGTAAGGTGTTATTATGTCGATGCTGCGGCTTGAGCGGAACAGCCGCTCAACGTGCTTGTAGCCCTCGTTGCCGCTATAGGCCTCTGCGGGAGCAGCCCTGTTACTGCGGAACCCGAACATTCAACTTACCTCCAAACATCCGTAATCGCTCATTTAGTGAACCTGGCCTTTATCAGGTAGATGGCATCTTCTATGGCATCAACAGGGCCTACCTTCTTGCCTTCCTCATACGTCCTGCCTTTGTACCTTATCGGCACCTCCTTTATCTTATAGCCGTTTTTCGCCAGCCTGGTGGCTATCTCGTGGTCTATGACAAACCCGTTTTCCTTAAGCTTGATTCCCTTGAGCATTGACACATCGAAGAGCTTGTAGCACGTGTTGATGTCCTTCAGCCTCTGGTTGTAGAGAACGTTGAATATGATTGTGTGCACGCGGGCTGCAGTGCTGCCAAGCACATAGCTGTGCCCCAGACGCTCCGCCCTGCGGCCGAAGACCGGGTGGTTCTCATCGAATGCCTCAAGAAGCTTTGGATAGTCCTCCGGATAGTATTCTTCATCTGCATCCTGTATGAGCACTAGGCCTTCCTTGACTCGCTCCATGCCCTCCTGCACCGCATGCCCCTTGCCGAGCTTCTCCCTGCTGTATACCAGTATGGCCTTCTCAGACCCGGCTATCGCTCTCTTAATCTCCGATAGAGTGTTGTCAGTGGACTCGTCATATACAATTATTAGCCTATCGACGCTTTCCTGCTTCAGCACTCGCGCTATTATTCTGTATGCCGTATTGCCCTCGTTGTACACGGGCATTATCACGTTGACTATGGTGTTTTTGTACATAGAACCAGTCCTACACAACAGGTTTATATATCTATTTAAATATATATCTTTAGGGTAGTCATAATTAGTAGATTAGTATTAATAAAGGTTTTTACATGCTTAAATACACTAAGGCAGTAAAGCGCAGATCCATCGTCTGATGAGTCGCGACCTTAGTTGATGCTAGCTCTGCTTCTTATGGCTATTACAACTGGAAAAGTTGATTGTAATGGCAAAGACATACATTGACATAGTAAAATATATGGTAGAGGCCAGGTTCGAAATAAGCGGCTTGGTGGACAAACCGGACATAATAGGCGCGGTATTCGGGCAGACGGAGGGGCTTCTTGGTGGAAACCTCGACCTTCGTGAGCTTCAGAAGAACGGCAAGATAGGCAGGATAGAGATAGAGTCTTCGGCCTCGGGCTCGAAGACCTACGGCAAACTGCATCTTCCCTCGTCTTTGAGCAGGGTGGAAACGTGCATACTCGCAGCCGCAGTAGAATCGGTCGACAGGGTAGGTCCTTTCGAGACCAATTTCAAGATAGAGAAGATAGAGGATACGCGCAGCGAGAAGCGCAAGAAGATAATAAACAGGGCCAAGGAGCTGGTCAAGACGCTGCTGTCCACTGAGATACCAGACAGCAAGGAGATAAGCGACCTGGTCGAATCTGATGTAAAATCCAGCACAGTAGGCGCATATGGAAGCGAGAACCTCCCAGCGGGGCCAGACGTCGCCAAGAGCGAGGAGGTCATAATAGTGGAAGGGAGGGCAGACGTCATAAACCTGCTGAAGAGCGACATAACGAACTGCGTGGCTGTCGGAGGGGCTTCTGGCAGCGTGCCGAAGACAGTGGTAGAGCTATGCGCGGCGAAGGATGCTACCGTGTTCGTTGATGGAGACCGCGGAGGCGACATGATAATAAGGGGCATAGCCGAAGTAGCGGACATAGACTTCATAGCGAAGGCACCGGACGGCAAGGAGGTTGAAGAGCTGACCAGGAAGGAGATAATAAAGGCACTTAGGACGCGCATACCGATGGAGCAGTACCTGCACAATTCGAAGGGCAGGGACCAGCCCAGGAATGGCAACAGCCAGAGGCGCTACCAGGACAACAACAGGCGCAACGACAACCAGAGGGGCAATGAGCAGAACCGGCAGAGGCAGCCCCAGCCGCAGCAACAACAGAACCGGCAGCAGGACGACAACGCAATAATAAGCCCGTCGAGGATAGTGAGCAATCTGGAGAGGCATGGAAAGCAGAATTTCGAGGACGAGGGCAGGATCGATTCGCGGGAACCTGCAGTGCATAGGGATAATTTCGGAATACAGAGCATAGATGAGGAAGAGAACGAGCGCGAAGGCATGGATTCCATACCGAAGATAGAGCAGCAGGCGAAGAATTCCAAGTTCCCTGAAAAGCCGTACATAGATGCTCTCGGTGAGCTGCACAATACCCTTAGGGGCAGGCTGTATAGGGGGGACGGCACCATAATAGAAGAGATGCCGATAAGGGAACTCGTGCAAGCCCTGCAGAACGCCAAGGATGCATATGCAGTGGTGTTCGACGGCATAATAACGCAGCGCCTGGTCGACCTGGCATACAAGAGCGGCGTAAGGGAGGTATATGGCATAAGGTCAAGCTATATATCAAGGGCATACCCGGATATAGGCATGTACACTACAGAGAATGGAGTCATAGGCTGAGCGAGCACGTAGCGAGTCTGTTTTATTTATGGCGGGCATTGCACCTCCCGCATGTTTATTGCACCATCTCGAGCTTTGCACCTTTCGCCTTCAGAACATCCTTCCCGCCCTGAAGAACATCGAGAAGAACAGCGCGATTATTATCAGGTACACTATCTCGATCAATGATACGCCTGCAAATAATACCAGCAGTATGAATATCAAGCCCATAGTTGCAATGTATACCTCCTTGTTCCATGCAAGCACCTTGCTCCCGTCTAAAGGATATATGGGCAGCATGTTGAAGAACGCCAGGAATATGCTTATGAAGAATGTGAACCCTATCGCGCGAAGCAGATATGGCCCCAATGAGCTGCCGAACATCAAGTACACTGCAAGGAAGGCGCCAAATACTGCGAAATTTGTCAGAGGCCCTGCGAGGGACACTATGCCGTTCTGCCTCTTCGTGAAAGTGTTGGTATATATCATTGTAGCTCCGGGTATGCCTAAGAGGAAGCCAAACGCACCGGTAGCCAGGGTGACAAGCAGACCTGTGATTGATGTCCTGAACCCAGCTATCGCACCATAATGCTGCGCCACGAATTTGTGCATGAGCTCGTGCAGTATGAAGCTCAGCGACACTGCGAGTGCGGATATCGGGAGGAAGAGCAAAAGATTATGCAGATAGCCTCCAGACGAGTGTATTGCATAATCCATAGAGAACGCAAGAATCAGCGCTGCGTCTGCCATGAGTATGTCCTTTATCTCGTGCTTGATGAAAGAGTTCTCCCTGATTGTTTGCATATGCCTGTTCCTCGGTAAAAGTATTTATAGCTCTGCCATCGAATCTTGTCGCAGTGTTTGCATGCAATTCACTCACGAATTGCAGGGTGCACGACCGCTTTTTATATGTTTTCCTACAATGTTATATTGTCTTTAACACGTAGTGTGCGCGACAATTTAACGGACGCATTGCAGCTCGCTTGTCATTATCTTACATAGCCCCATCGTCTAGTGGTCATTGCAATGCGCAACCATAAAAGGACGTCAGGCTCTGGACCTGAAAACGCCAGTTCGAATCTGGCTGGGGCTAAAT
>JAJYTM010000044.1 GCA_021793035.1 Microcaldota archaeon | reverse complement strand
TGAGCTTCATACATGCACGCCCGCTCCTACTGACTGGCATAATGGCGCTTTTCTTCTCCGATTCGCTCGCTACAATAGTCGGCGTCACATACGGGAAGCACAAGCTTGCGTATAATCACGGCAAGAGTGTGGAAGGCGCGCTGGTATTCTGGATCAGCGCCTCGATTCTTGCATACCCACTCATAGGCTTATACTCGCTGCTGATAGGTGCAATACTGTCAATAGTAGAAAGCGTGAGCGGCTCTCACACCGTAGATGACAACATAAGCATAGCGATTGCAATGATAGCCATATATGCAATAGCATTATTTGTCTAGCCCTTCGGTGCATAGTCCTCTATGCCACATGCCTTCATGATCTTCGACACTGCCTGCATGTTCGTATGATCATCACCATCAGTGTTCTCGGGAGTTTCCATTACGAAACAATCTGCCGTTAGCCTAGAAATTCTGAAAAAGTTGGCAAATCCTTTCATACCAATATGCCCTTTGCCTATATGCCAGTGCCTGTCCAGGCCGCTGCCCAGCGGGAATTTAGCGTCATTGAGGTGCACGAGCTTTATCTTGTCTATGCCAAAGCTTTCCTCTATCTCGTCCATCAGGCTGCTTGTGCCCTTCTTTGATGCTATATCATAGCCAGCGGCGAAGGCGTGGCATGTATCAAGGCACACACCGACCCTTTTATCCCCTACACTTTCGATGATGTTCCCTATCTCTTTCATGTGCGACCCTACGCTGTTATTGTATCCTGCAGAATTCTCCAGCAGTATGTGCGTGGAGGTACTCCTGCGCAGTGCGTGCATTATCGTGTCAGTGAGCCTATCGCCGATTTCATCAAATCCCTTGCCTAGGTGCGAGCCCATGTGCACGACCAAGTACTTTATCCCTAGCGATTCGCAATTGCCCATGTTGTCAATAAGCATCTTCCTGCTCTTTGAATAGACATCCCCATTTGGGGAGCCCGGATTGCACAGGTAAGGTATATGCGCGAAGGGCTCAAGCGAATTCCTGCGCACCATATCCCTGAATTCTGATGACGCGTTGCTATCAATCTTAGAATTCAACCACGACCTGGAGCTGGTGGTAAACATTTGGAACACCGGATAGCCATGCAGTACGGCTTCCCTCGGCGCATTGGCTACCGAGCCCGCAATCGACATGTGGAAACCAAACCTAAGCATTGCATCGCCGAGATAAAAATAAAGAATACCGCTAATACCTGCGCTATAGGTTGCTTTAAAAAGGTTGCATATTAATGTGTATTACGCGGGGTGTTTACTTGAATAAAAAAGGTTTCAGCTATTATGATATAGAACAGTTCTTGAGGGAAGCGGGTGCGGAAAAAATAAACGAAAAAGCAATAGTGAGCTTTGAGGAGGAGCTCGAATCAACGGTAAAGGAGCTGGCAAACGAGGCGGTGATGTATGCCAAATATGCCGGCCGCAACATGCTGATAACTGACTGCGATGTCGATATGGTAAACTCATGCGGCGCCAAGAAACTGTATATCGCCAACAGGCCGCCGCGCAAGAAGAAAGCAGTATTAAAGAAAGGCATAAGGGTCCGAAGGACAATCAGTCAGACTTCATGATTCTCATTCTAATGCTTTAGCATATTCAGAGCATGTCTATTTTTTGAAGCAGCGCTTTGGGCAGTTCCACTGCCTTCCATTCCTTCTTGTTTATCGCTACCTGCGTTATGTATCCATCGCATATGAGCTCCCCATCCCTAAGTATCTGAAAGTCGAATCTCAGGGCTTTCCTGGACAGTTTCTTGGGCTGCAGCACAACGCTCAAATTATCCCCCAGCCGCGCAGACTTCTTGTACTGCGCCTTTGATTCAACAACCACAAACCAAGTATCATTGTCGAGAAGGGGATAGCTGATGCCAAGTGTCTCGCGCATGAAGTTTTCAGCCGCATCAGTGAAGAACCTATAATATCCAGCGTAATGCACTACTCCCTGCGCATCCGTGTCATATATCCTTACCGTATCCTCAAAAACGAAATCTTCAGCCATAATAAGTATTATGCACCCTATATTTATATTCCTTTTCGGGCGCGCTCTTTACCGCTGATAAACACTGAAAGTGGATAAGGCTTAATTAAAATTGTTGCGTTATGTATGCGGCGAAACAATGGTGAAGATAAAATGGCTAGGCCATGCCGCATGGCTGGTTGAAGGCTCGAGCAAGAGCTTTATAATAGACCCGTTCCTGTCACAGAATCCAAAGTCAGCTATGAAGCCAAGCGAGATAAAGAAGCTGGACTTCATATTCATCACGCACAACCACTTCGACCATATAGGCGACGCTGTCGCTCTCGCGAAGTCTACCGGCGCCAAGATAGTCACAACATTCGAGACCGCGCAGATGATGCAGAAGTCTGGAGTTCCTGAAGCGCAGGCAATCGGACCTAAAGCATATAGTTCAGGTTGCCAAGAACGATGGCAGTAACAGCTTTGTAATAAAGAAGACAGATGTATTGAAGAAGGGCAAGATGAACATAGGGCAGATAATACTCGAGCTTCCTGAGCATGGAGATGAGAAGTAATATAATAATTAACTTTAATATAACCAAAGATTTTATGGCTGAAGGAATTGTAAGTGTCGCAAGCGACGATGGATTTGATATTGTGCTAACGAGGGCAATCAAAGCAATAGAGAAACGCAACATATCAATTTTTGCCGTGATAGACCATAAGAAGAATGCCGCGGATAAAGGAATGGGGATGAATGACGCAACTGTTATCCTTTTTGGCAGCCCTGAAGCAGGTACAAAGCTAATGCAGGAAAAGTTAAGCATTGCGATAGACCTTCCACTAAAACTTCTTGTAAGCAACGAAGATGGCAAGACAATGCTAAGCTACTACGACCCGATGCACCTGGCAAAAGAGCACAAAATTGACCGCAACCTCGACGTGATAAACAAGGTTTCAGGGCTGCTCAACGCAATCGTGATGGAAGCGGCAGGGAAGGCTTGAGGCTTTTATGTCAATAGGCACAAATCCCACCTCTTGGATGAGGTGCATACCCTATTGTGCATTGTCTAACTGTATTGCTGTACATGCTGTAGGATAAGATAAGCCTGATTCATATGCGTGAACAATAAGTTACTTTTATTATTTCAGCGCCCTTGCCGGACTGACGTCGTCGAGATTAACACCCACAGCTTTGATGTGCTAGAGAAAACAAGGGCAGACTTTGATGTATGGTTGTGAAGGGCAAATATAAATGAAGAGCTTTAATATTTAGGTCTCTTCCCTCTTAATAATAAGCCATTTCTCATTCCAGCCCTACTTTCTTTGAAATTTTAAACGATATTCTCAAATCAGGGTAATTAATCATTAGCCCCTTAGTTCTGCTGCCTAAACACAAATAAACACGAGTTTTCAAAGAAGATTCTCTCTTTCAGGCTTGCTTTCTTCCTTCATTATCTCTTTATGGTGTTTTTCGTCCATTTTACCTTCCTTTTCGAGACATCCCTTTCATACTCCCCATTTTGCTGCTCCCTCATATTAGGTAATAAAATTTATATTTTATTACCAAATATAAAAGGTGATTAAGCCTTCTCTATAAAGCCCAAGTATCTTTCAGTAGTTGAGGAAAGTATCCCTGATTCTGTGTACGGTGCAAGAAGCGTTAGTTTTTGTGCTTTTACATAATTCCCTGTGTTTAAATCTGTTTTTCCGCACGCAACTACTATGACGCCATATTTATAATCCCTAAGGAAAGATGTTAATTGACCAATAAGTCTATCTGCTTCTGCTTTACTATGCAAATCCTTTTTTAGCTCTATACCCACTTTGCTGCCAATACCTATATCTGCTAAGTGCCTTCCAGATTCCTTTTGAGGTAGATACTTTTTAGCTCTGCTACTTAAAAATTGAAAGAGGTCCTCACGATATTCACTTTCAGAGTTATATTTTTGCTTAGGCTGCCACTCCTTTATGGTGTTGTAAACCGCTTCGAATACTTCGTGTCCATCTTCGTCAAGAATGCTCATAATATCACAAATAACTACCACAGAGCAAGTTTTTATTTCTTTGTTACAATCTATAGTTATATCAAAAAGTTGGTTGTGAAATGGCACTTCAAGTGAGGTATAGAGGGAGCATGTCGGTGTAAGAGTGGAAAATGTAGAGCGTGTAGGGCGTGAAAAAATAAATAGAGAGAAGGGATTCCTTTATTATATAGGTAAAGATGGATATGTATGGAGAACCTCTATGCAGACCTCCAAAGGCAGAAAAGAGAAGGTTGGGAAAGAGCATATACAAGTAGAATATGGTTATGTTTATTTTTTAGATAAAGAGGGCTATGCAGCAAGAACTAAGCATGAAAATATACTTAAAGAGGAAGAGCCAAATCGTGAGATAAAGAGTTCATTGAAGTACTTTATTATAGGAATATTTCTGATACTTTTTCCATTTATTTTGGAGATAATCGCCAATATGCTAGGCTATGTTGTTCTTGCAGTAGCTATGTTTATTTTTCCGGTAGTTGGTGTAATTTCTATGGTGTCTGGTCTTTCTGGCATTTTTTCAGGTAGTTTAAAGTTTATAACAGGAAAGAAAAGTTTGGGAACTATATCAAGGATTGCTTGCACTGTCATTTCTATTATATTAGTTTTGGTGTTTACATACTACATAATTATGTGGTTTATTTCGCTTTATCACACCTAGTTATTTGAGTCCAGTTTCCCAGTTATGCTATTTACTCCTGCCCTCACCAAGTTCTGTGTCGTGTTTATGCCAGCAGTTAAGTTGCTGCCAATCACAGCAGTAGCATGGTTAAGGGTTGCATTAGCAGGGGCAGGCACGAGCTAAGGGACGTGTGGGTAGTGTAGAGATAGAGGAAGACAGCTAAGGCAATCAATATGCCTGCTGCTATTAGGCTTGCTGTTTTCATGATATCACATCATTATTATTTCTTTCCTAAGATTATGTATGATTTCTATGGTAGAAAAAGGTAATGGGGTGGGCTTTTAACCCTGCGATATACGCCCTTGCCGGGATTTGAACCCGGATCACAGGCTCCGCAAGCCCGTGTTCTATCCAAGTTATACTACAAGGGCACATAGCAACATCAGTGCAACATACAATTTA
>JAJYTM010000043.1 GCA_021793035.1 Microcaldota archaeon | reverse complement strand
TAAGAAGTTTACTTACAAGACAGGCGCTCTACCACTGAGCTACCAGGGCCTGAATTACTGCAATATATAGTGCATTAAGGATTTTAAACATTCCCTACACCATTTGCGCTTCTTGAGCTTATTGATTACTGGAGCTGCCTCCGAATCCTGCATAAATCTGATGGCGTTGGTAAAAGGCTATATATCTTTTCTTGCCTAACACACTAGGGGCAGGACAGCAAGGCAAGACGGCGTATCGCTGGGTTATGTTGCAGCATGAAAGGCCCAGAAGCAGCGGATTGATCTATATGAACTTGAATTTTAACCCGAGGGACAATATAACAGCCTTTGAAAGGATTGCAGTTCCGGTCCTCGCACCGCTGACAAGGATAAACAGGCTTTCCATAAGACGGATATCGGTGCTCCTCAAAACGGTTAAGAATTGGTACGATGTTGTTTTCTTTAAGCTCGGGCTTAAAAAGGGCGAGTTCACAGTGCACCTGAGGGACGGGAAAGACGTGGCCATGGCCAATAGGGGCGACTATTTTTCCTTTTGGGGAATCGAAGAGATCCAGCAGGAATTGCTAAGAAGGCATGGCCTGGGCGCAAAGATCGATGCGAAGGGCAAGACTGTGGAATTCACGTTTATGGGCCATAAAGTCCTTTTCACTTACGATTCCGTTAAAAGGCTTGCAGAGATAGACAGGCTGATAAGCGACCAATTCGTTGAAGATGGCTATAAATGGCTTGATGCCAAAGGCAGAGAGGTGGTGGATATAGGGGCAAACCTTGGGGATACCGCCATTTATTTCGCTTTGAAAGAGGCTAAGCACGTTTACGCATTTGAGCCCTATCCTTATTCGTTTGATTATGCGATCGGAAACATAAAGCTTAATGGCTTGCAGGACAGAGTAACGATTCTGAATGAGGGCTGCGGCGGCGAGAGCAGGATGGTCAGTGTGGATAGGGAGTACCAAAACACAGCCCAAAGCAGCCTTACCGATTCCGGAAAGGGGCAAAAGGTCCAAGTGTCGTCTCTTGGCGACATAATAAGGAGGTTTGGCATAGCCCATCCGGCAATACTAAAGGTGGATTGCGAAGGTTGCGAATATGATGTCATTTTAAAAGCAAGCGATTCCGATTTGGGCAAATTCGAGCAGATACAGATTGAATACCATTACGGCTACCTTAACTTGAAGAATAGGCTTGAGAAAGCGGGATTCAAGGTAAAGAATACAATGCCAAGAGCATCGAGGAATCCGGACAGGGAGAGCGGAAACATGTTCCTTGGCATGATATATGCGCATAAGACACAGATTGCGGGGTCATCTCACGAACAGCTCGGTGTACCGCAGGAAAAGCAGTAGTATGCCTTTCCCCGGTATGCCGGATGCCATTGACCTTATCAGCTTGGCATTGCTCTTTCTGACAGCCCCTGTAAGCCCCAGGAGCACCGGGTAGGCCAGAAGCAGCAGCACTACGTTGACAAGAAGAGCAAGCGTGCGCTCGTGCATGGCGTATGCAACCGAATACAGGAATGCGAAAAGTATGAACGCAGATATAGCCAGGCGGAAGACCTGCCCGTAGTGCAGCTTTACCGAAAACTGCCTCTTTAGCATGCGCAAGAATACCAGGTCTAGCGCCACTGGCTCTATTATGAATAACGCGAGCAGCAGCCCGTCGGCTTTTATGAATGGCACAAGAACCAGGACGAGCAGAAAATCGAACACAACAAATCCGAGTTGGTATTTCATGAACTTCTTCGTGTCGCCATATCCTATGAGCAGCGTGCCGGCGTATGCGCCTATTGCAGTCATTAAAAGCCCTAACGTGATTATGGACAGGTATAGCGGTGCGTACTCGTATTTTTGGGAGAAAAGCAGGTGCACGGCGGGCGTGGAGGTGGAGATCATCAGTACAGAGATGGGTATCAGGAACAGCAGTGAGAAGTATATGCTGTTGTTGAATATGGAGGATATTTTTGCGGACATGCGGGAGTCGGTTGCGGCCCTGGAGAACGCCGGCAGGATCACGAACGTTGCGGATGTTAGGAGGACCTCTATGAACTTCCCAAGCCGGTAAGCCGCGCCGAAGTTGCCCACTATGGTTGCCGTGGCAAATATTCCAAGAAACACCATGCCAAAATTCGTGGCGCCGGTCTGTGCAATGTTGGATATTACTATGGGGAGGGAGAATTTCGTCATGGACTTTGATACGTGCTTTGAAAAGCGCATGTATTTTATCCTTACCTCGGGGAGCATGTATGCGACGGACATGAGGAAGCCTGCAGATGTGCCTATCACTAGGCCGCCCATCGCCCCGGATACGCCGAAGCCGAGAAGCACCAGGGCGACTGTTGCGGCCAGCTGGCCGAAAGCATATGTGATCACCCCGTACGTGGCCCCTTTCGCTTTTTCGAATCCCACTAAGCCCGAGGTTGACAGGTTCAGCAGGACGGCAAGGAATACGTCTGCAGCCCCGAGGGCTATAGGGAATGCCAGCGATGGATTGCCGTATACATAGGTAGCAACTACGCCGCTGAGCGCAATTCCAGCTATCGATATCGCCGCCGAGGCGGCCCCGGCCACGATGTAGGCGTTGAATACGAGCATTGAGCGCCTTTCCATTTCGCCCTCATTGGGTATTATTTTACGCAGCGCCGTTCCCAGACCGTAATTCCCGCCCATGCCAAGGACGAGGGAGAATGATATCGCTATCGTGTACAGCCCGTACTCCACCGGCGCCAGGTACCTGGCTAGGAATATCAGCAGGAAAAGGTTCGCCAAAGCGGCAGCTATCTTTCCCGACATGAATATCGTGCCTCCGCTAGCGGTCTTGGAGCCCAGCGCCTCGAGGCTGCTTTGTAGTTCATCAGGCATTCTTAACACTCTAACATGAAGCTGTCGAGCTTCTCCCTGTACCTCTCCTTCTTCTGCCTGTGCTTCCTGAGGTACTCGTTTATCGTTGCTGCCAATTCTGCCTTGTGCTCGCCTGCAAGCATGCTGCCGTCCCTCTCGGCATCGAATATCTTCTTGAGCTTCCTGTCATCAGGCTCGAAGAAGTACCTGTAGTACTGGCAGACCACGCACTTGTCCGGATCTCCTCCGTATTTCCTCTGCAGCTCTGCGGTTGCCTGCTGGCCCGTCAGCGCCCTCCCTATCTTGGCCCTCACCGTATCCTCATCGTCGTTCAGGTATATCGCCTGCGTCTTGTCGCTTGCAGACATCTTCGATGCGCCGTTGAGCGCGGGCAGGAACTTCGCGTGCACTATTGCGGGCTTGTAGTATCCGAGCTTGCCTATCACATCCCTCGCTATCCTGAAGTGCACATCCTGGTCTATCGCCAAAGGTATCAGGCACGGCACGTTCTTCCCTTCCTCTACCGATTTCAGGAATGCCGGAACAGCCTGCATGCTGGTGTAGAATATCCACCCTATATTGGCTTCGTTTGTCATTCCGAACGCGTCCTTGACCATCGAAAAGGTTATGTGCTTTGCTACTCTCGCTGCCTGCTTGTATAGGGTAGATGCATACTCCGTATCAAGGAATATCTTCGTCTTGCTGGGCTTGAAGCCCAGCGATACTATGTCCAATGCGTCTTCGTATGCGAGCTCGTGCGTCCTTTCCAACGTGAGGTCCGGCTCCTTGTGCGACAGGAACTTCTCCTCGTCGGGTATCTGTATGTACACCTCGGCATCGAACTTCTCCTGAAGCCACTGAGTCAGTATGAAAGGTATGAGATGCCCTATCGTCATGCTGCCCGAAGGCGCTATGCCGGTGTATACGTAGAACTTGTTGCCCTTCTCGTATTCGTCGAGGAGCCAGCTTAGCTGCCTCTGCGCATAGTATATGCCCCGGGATAGCATGAAATGCAGGCTTCCTGTATATTTTGCTATCCTCTTCTTGAGCTCTTCGTCTATGGGCTGTATGCCGGCCTGCTTGGCGAAGGCGTCATAGTCCACTACTCCCTCGACCTTCCACGGAGTGACCTTGTATTTCTCGCTCATTGAATCATTGCTATTGCACAATGAAGCATTTTATTTGTTTTGTAGAAAAGAGAAAAGGAGGAAAAGGAAAAGAAATGGTTGCCGCGCTTATTCGTACTCGTTCGGCAGCGATTCGAGCACTTCGACTGCTTCCTCGCCGGCAACTTCCTCGCGCTTCTGCTCCTCGTCGTAGACGAATATCTTGCCTTCCTCTTCGTCTTGCGCGTGCATGTGCGAGCCGTCGCAGAACGGCTTGCGCTTTGAAAGGCCGCATGCGCACAGGTGCAGCTGGAAGTCCTTTGCCTTTGTGCTGTCCCCTGCCGCTTGGGCGAATCCGGGCACGTCGCCCAGCTTTACTACGAACGGATGGTTCCTATCGTGTCTTATTACCCTCATCCCATATCACCATGATTTCGAGTGCTGCCGTTATTGCAGCGCTGCCTTTGCTATAATATAGTATAGCATTAATAAATATGTTGCACAATGGAAAAAAGGCAGCCCTGTGCTTGCGCGTCAATTGCCCCTGTCGGCGGACCAGCTCTTCACTTTCTTGGGATTGAGCTTTGATACTATGTACTTGAATGCTATGTCCGGATATGTGTTTGTTCCGCACGAGTATATGTCTAGCGTCGCGTAGAGGCTCTCAGGCCATGTGTGAAGGGCTATGTGGCTCTCCTCTATCAGCGCTATGACCGATATGCCACCGGGTATGCCGTTCACGTCGCTGAACTTCTTGGTTATCAGCTCCAGTATGTGCAGGTTTCCGGCCTTGGCAGAGTCCACCACGAGCTTGGTCAGCGCATTTAGGTCCGTCAGGCTCTTCAATTCTATTCCGTTCAGGTTGCCGTACACGTGCTTGCCAATGACCTTGGCGATCTGCTGCTGCATGACTTGGGTAGAGGTTGTATTTTTCATTTCTTCCCCGCCTTTTTACACTTAGATTTAAAGACTTTTATTTAATGGACCTAAACCTTTTTATATATTTATCTTTCAAGATAAATAAATCTTTATTTTTGATTGCGCAGATGCATTTATCGTTGTGCATATGGTTTGCGTTTTATGCTATTCTAATGCAGAGTTCATTGTAATCAGGTGCGATTGATGGCTAGATTCCCAGTTGTAGATGCTGAATTGAGCAAGGTATGGATATGCAAGAGGTGCAAGGCGAGGAACAACGCCGGCAGCAC
>JAJYTM010000042.1 GCA_021793035.1 Microcaldota archaeon | reverse complement strand
AGAGTATTTTTCCTGCCAGTAATTATTTATATATATTCCAATTATAGAGTATATAGGTCTTTCGGGGAAGCAGTGCCGCAATTTGCGGCATGTAACAAGGACTATTTGTGTGATGAAATGGGATTCATATCTGATAAAGACAGGAAGTACATAGAGGATATGTTTATGAAAGGCATGAGCGGAGATGTAAACATATCGTTGTTTGTGGACGCCCCAGGCAAATGCGCATATTGCAAGGACACGCAGAGCATACTCGAGGAGCTGTCAGGCATAGACGGCAGGCTGAAACTCAAGGTGTATGATATCCAGAAAGACAAGAAGGAGGCGATATTTCTCGGTGTGGACAAGACGCCAGCAATAGTGCTCTGGGGCAAGAACGGCCATGGTGTATACTATTTCGGCATACCTGCGCAATACGAGTTCTCATCACTTCTGGAGGACATTGTTGACGTATCAAAAGGCGCAAGCAGGCTTTCCGATGCAACTAAGGCGAAGTTAAAGTCGATAGAAAAACCGGTTGACATAAAGGTGTTCGTGACACCCATGTGTCCGTACTGCCCAAAAGCAGTGAGGATGGCGCACCAGTTCGCAATGGAGAACAAGAACATTAAGGCATCAATGATAGAGGCTACAGAATTCGAGGAGATGTCCAATGCATATGAGGTCATGGCTGTGCCGAAGGTCGTCATAAATGACAAGACTTCGTTTGAGGGAGCGCCCCCGGAGGAAATGTTCCTTCAGCGGGTTATGGATGCCGTGAAAGGCAATTGATACGGCAGGCAATGGCACGGACTATGCCTGCGCGTTGGCGCTCTCGTTATCTAATGCGGTGTAGAATGTATACGCAATGCTGTCCCAGACAAAACTGGTGCGTCTCTGCGTAGCGTTCTCGATTGTAGGCAGTGCGAAGCTCTTCGCCTCGGTGTAAGGTATGTAATAGATGTACTTCTGCGATGCCTGCACGTCTATCCTTGTTTCGTTGCTTGTTACGAACGAGTAGTATACGCAGCCGTCGAGGCTGGACTCCTCGTGCAGGTGTGTTGTATTTATGTACTTGGCGTAGCTGTTTTGGCTAAAACGCCCTATGTATGAATCATAGGTTGGGTTTGACGTGTTGCTGTAGGCGGTGGAGAGGGAGAAATCGCTTATATTCCTGAATAGGAACATCGATATAGTCTGGTTGGATGTGAAGTTCAAGTAGCTGGTTGAATCGTTGCCCATACTGCACACCGTCTGCAGGTCGTAGTATGGCAGCAACGTAATTGTGTAGTTGCTGACGCTGCTGCTGCGTTTTACGGCATACGCTGTGATTGTCTCGTTCACAGCTTTGTAATTCACGTTTGACAGGTTCCCCATGGATAAATCCACCGTGCTTGAATTAGTCGCATTCCGGATGAATGCGCCTGCGCGCATTGCCGAGAAATCGCTGCTGTATGTAGCGTTAAAGGGGAAGAAGTATATGTTAAGGTCGCTGCGATTGCTCAATGGAGATTCGAGCAGCACCTCCTCAGTATAATTGCCAACCTGTATGCCACCGATGTTGTACTCTGCGGCTTTTGCCATGGTGCCGTTCTGATACACCAGCCTAAGGTTGCTGCCCTGAGGATTGACGACAGAGCTGTAATTGGACAGGTTCAGCATGAGCAGGTATGGGCCATAGTGTCCCTGCTTGCCTGGATAGCTTATACCCAATATATGTATTGTCGCATGCGGCAGGATTGCATAGTTTATGTAGCTGCCAGCGGGCCACATCGGCATGAATAACGCCAATATTCCAACCAAGAAGAGCGCCGCGTAAATCACGCGCTCATTTCCCCTAAGTGCCTTGGCGAGCTTCTTCCCGGGGTGCAGCTTGCTGTTGTCAGCCACGGTAGCAGAAAATATCGCTATTACCACGCTTATGAGCAGGTAGTAGCCTATAATTGCCAGATTTATCGCGAAAGCGGAATACGTGCCCTTCTGAAAGAAGAAATACATAAGGGAAGCTGCGACGATTATGCCCATCGATGCGGATACAGAGTATTTTACATATCTATCATTGATGGCTATCACGAGGCCTAGCACTATGAAGAATATAAATGAATACAGGATTAGCATCGAATTGTTCAGGAATATGAAATAGAACGATAGTATTATGGCTAGGGCGAGGTACATTGCTGTGATACCCACACCTATACGGCGATATTTGATTTTTGCCACTTTCACACCTCAACCAGGCAACTGCCCCTATACCTACTCTAGACCTTGAAATAGACGTTTTAAGCTTTTTATGCATTTCCCTTGAGAAGCTTCATTACCTCGCTATATGTGCGCGTGTTAAGCACACGCCCCTTTGTGAGCCATCCCCTCCTTGCCGTGCCTACGCCATACCTCAGGAACTTGAAGTGCGAGGTGCGGTGCGAATCGGTATCTATCGAGAACAGCACCTTGTACTCAGAGAGCCTCAATATGTTCGTATCATTTAAGTCTAGCCTGTCCGGGAAGGAGTTTATCTCAAGGGCAACGTTGTTGCGCTCTGCGGCCTCTGCTATCCTCTCAAGGTCTATGTCGTATCCCTCTCTGCCGTTTATAACCCTACCGGTAGGATGCGCGAATATGCGCATCATGCCAGAATCCATAGCCCTTACGACCCTTTTCGTCATGCTGTCCCTGTCCATGTTGAACGCGCTATGAACCGCGCCTACGGGGCAGTCCATCGACTTTATTGTCTTTGCCTCGAGGTCTAGCGCGCCGTTCTTGAGTATGTCTATTTCTGCACCTTTCAGTATCTTTATCTTTCCATCAAGCTTATCGTTCAGAGCGTCGACCTTCTTGAAGAATGCAGCGAACTGCCTGTCGTTCATCCCATGTGCTATATTCAGGCTCTTCGTATGGTTGGTTGTTGCGAAGTATGTAAGGCCATTCTGGATCGCCGCCTCTGCCATCTCCCCTATGGTGTTTGCTCCATCTGTCTCGAGCGTGTGGGTGTGCATGTCGCCCTTGATATCCGACAGCTCGACCAGATTCGGCAGCCTGTGCTCCAGTGCGAGCTCTATCTCGCCACGCGCCTCGCGCATCTCAGGCGGCACGTACTCCATGCCAAGCTTCTTGTATATGTCCGCCTCATCCAAGCTGGATATTATCCTGCCTTTCGAGTCGAAGAGGCCGTACTCGTTGAGTTTGTAGCCCTTCTTTATGGCTATCTTCCTCACCTCTATGTTGTGCTCCTTGCTCCCGATGAAATACTGCTGCGCTGCGCCGAAGCTCTCCGGCTTTATAACGCGCAGGTCGCAGCTCGTGCCTATCTTCAGCCATACGGTGGTCTTTGTAGGGCCTTTCACTATCGGCTTCTCCACGTCGTCCATGCCGACGAAGAAGCCCATGCAGCTCTCTGGTTTGTCCGATATGGCAAGTATGTCTATGTCGCCAACAGTCTCGCGCATGCGCCTCGTGGAGCCCGCAAGTACGGCTTTCTTGAACAGACCGCTCTTAAGCATCTTGTCTATCATTGACTCTGCAATCGGCAGAGCATCGCCCAGCAGTATGCGCCCTTTGCCCGACTCGTAGAGCCTTATGCTCTCCTGCAACTGTGACTCGCTCTTATCGCCAAACCCCGGCAGGTTCCTGATCCTGTGCGCCTCTATCGCTTTGGAGAGCGAGGCTATGTCCTTGACGCCAAGCGACTTATAGAGGAGCACCGCGCGCTTGGCACCCATGCCTTCGAGCTGCGTGAGCTCCGAGAAATTTATGGGATACTTCTTCTTCAGGCTCTCATGCTTATCTATTCTGCCATGGTCTATGTACTCCGCTATCTTTTCTGCGAGCCCTCTCCCTATGCCAGGAAGCTTCATCAGCGCCTCGATGCCTCCAGCATGGTATATATCCTCTATGGGCTCCTGAAGCGTACCTATGGTCAGCGCGGCGTTCTTGTATGCGCGGACCTCGAATTTCGAAGTCGCAGTATCCTCTATGCTCAGCATGTCGGCGATTTCGTTGAATATGTCTGCGATCTCCTTGTTCCGCATCATCCAGCACCATTTATGCTTCACTCAAAAAGGATAAATAACTTGATTTGCGTAATTGATGTGATACGGATGGCGAGCAGCAGGCAGGCTAGAAGGAGCACGCGTATGATGGATGCATACGGCTTTGAATACGCCGGCATAGATAGCGTGAGGACCTGCTTCGACATGCTTGCTGAAAAAAGAGGCAGGAGGCTCATACTGAAGTTCGCGGAGAACATAAACTCTGTTACGTCAAAGGAAGCATCAGCTTTAAAAAAACTGAAGGAGTTCCTGGATGCTGATGCCCTTATCGTGGCGCCGCGGGGCGGAGCCGAGAAGCTCAGCGGCGATTCATATTTCACAAGGAAGGGCATAATGTGCCTCTCAGCAAACGCTTTTGAGGATTACCTGAACTATATGGATATACCAAGAGCAGAGAGGTTCTTCAGCAGCAGGAGAAGGATAGACAGCTCGAAGCTCAGGATGGAAAGGAGCATATCGGGTCTGAGCATAAGGAAGCTGTCGAGCATCACTGGCATATCCAAGGACAGCCTGAGCAGGTACGAGCGCGGCAATGCCTACATAAAAAAAGCAACACTCGAAAAGCTTGAAAGATTCTTCTCGACCAATCTGTCAATAAGAACGCGCAATGAGAGCGTTGTCGAGAAGACACATGCACTTCACGGATATGCAGATAGGGCGGAACGCCAGCTGAGCATAAGGGCCTTTGAGAGTTTTATGGACGGCGCGCCGCCATTCGCGGCGCTGGCGGAGAAGAGCCTGAGATACGAGATAGGCGTCACGGACGACAGCAGGACCATCAGAAGGCTCGCCGCCGCGTACGCTGAGATAAGTAAGATACTCCATGATGACAGGCAGTTCATAATATCGGATTTGATGCGCGGCAAGTCATTATATGGAATACCGATATTGACGAAGAGGGAATCGAAGCGCCTAAACGAGTCGCAGCTCCTCGAAGTTATAGATTCTAGGAGGGATTGATTTAGGAGCCAGGAAGTAAGGGCATAAAATGCGATACGCTGCGGGCTTGTCTTAAGCTGCAGAGAAATAACTCAGTGCTTTCTATTGCTGCGCTTCGTTCTGCGCCTTGATGCCACAGCCTGCTCTTTCTCGCGGGTCAGCTCCCTCTCCAACGAACTCACACCCCTTTCGAAATCCACGATGAAGTCCCTTGTAGAATTGAACAGCAGCATAGTCCCGACGATCCCGAAGGTTATTATCAGCACGACCATGGCTACAGC
>JAJYTM010000041.1 GCA_021793035.1 Microcaldota archaeon | reverse complement strand
AGTATGTCGCTGCCTGCATTCTCTAGCTGTATCCTTGCGACGTCCTGCTTCTTCCTGAACCCAGGGAGCACCGATTCCGGGAAGCGTATGGCCCTCGTCGCGTCGTATATGTATTCCATGAGCGCCAGGTGCGACTTCGCCCTCTCAACCTCGCCAACCCTCAGCGAATCGAGTATCTCCCTCTTGAGTTCGCCGACAACATCCATTATGCCAAGCAGGTACGCTTCCGGGCTTATCCCCAGCTCCCTGTAGCTCGGCATGCGCTGCTGCCCAGCATCGCTCGTGATACTGTAAAGCACGCTCGCCTCTGCGAATTCCTGCGAAGGCATCAATAGAAGGTAGCTGTCGCTTGTGATATGCTTGAGCTCCGATATCAGTGCCTTGGACCGCGCAAGCAGGGATGCAGCTTCATCGAATTCACGGTTGTGCATCATGTTTATTGCCTTGGCGCAATACCTAACTGAATCCCGGGATAGCTCGTTGATCTTGTCGAGTTCCTTCTGCTTTTTCTCCAGCTCCGCCTCTATGGATTCGATCTCCTCCTTCATGTCTGTGCCCTCTTTCATCGTTTCGCCCTGCCGACAAGACCGCTCCTTCCGCTCCAGAAAAGGTACTGCTGCGCATATCCTGCATATCTGCCCCAGCGCTTCTCTGCGAATTCGTGCAGCTTGCTTATATTCTGCTTCCTGCCTTTGAAATATACGTTCTCCAGTATGCGTTTCATCCACACGTCTATCGGGCATGCCTCTGTCTTGCTGTATCCCATGAGCGCTATGCAATCAGCCACCTTGTCGCCGACCCCGCTTATCTCCATGAGGCTCTCCTTTATTTCTGGATAGCTCTTGGACTTCAGCGAATTTAGGTCGAGGTTGTAGGTGCAGAACTCCGCAGCCTCTTTAAGGTACTTGTCCCTGAAGCCCGTGCCGCATGCGAACAAATCCGCCCTGTCAGCGCGTGCAATCTCCGCACTTGTCGGGAAGGATTTGGCTATGACGTTATCCATGTCGTCCCTTATAGGTGTGCCGAACCTCTCTATAATGTTCTTCGCTATGAGGCGTATCCGCTTTACGTTGTTGAACTGCGATATGATAAATAGAGCGGTTGTCTCCCATGGGTCATTAACTGTCAGGCGCATGCCCCTGTATTTCGCTATCGATTCGTGCATGAATTTATCTGTATCGATTTCGCCGTATATCTTATCAAGGTTGTCGCTGATCCTGAACCGTTCCTTGAAATGCCTTTCGGCATATCCTATGTCCTTGCTGGCTACGGCGATGCGGCTGCGGCTGCTTCTCGCATGCGCCTGCCTGTGCATCACGTTTATTATGTGCACGCCCTCTGCATAGACCAGGCTGTTCGTGCGCTCGTCATAGTCGCCGCAGAATGTTATCGGCTGCGCACTCTCGAAAGTATGCTTCAGGCTGAAGTCTTTGACTTCAAACTCGCGCACATGCATGCTTTCAAGTGTCACTTTATATCGCCCACCTTAATCCTTATTTGGCTGGCATCATTTATATTCCTGACTGTCACAGTATCGTCTTCCAGCGTCTGATAGTCGACGGTTATCGCGTTCGGTATGCCTATCTCGTCGGCCCTCGCATACCTCTTGCCTATGCTGCCGCTCTGGCCGAAAAATGTAGAGAGCTTCATTGACTTTAGCCTTGAATCAATCTCCTTCGCCTTCGCCATTATCTTGTCGTCTTTCTGCAATGGGAACACTGCATAATCGTATGGTGCTACCTTTTTGCTTAGCAGAAGAACATCCCAGCCGCGCTTATCGTCATTATATAGAGAGTTGCTCATCGCGGCCCAGAACAGCCTGTCCAAGCCGAAACTCGCTTCGACGACATGCGGAACCACTTTGCTGTCGCCATTGACTATTGACATGTCCTCCTTTGAGTATTTCTGGTGATTCTGCAGGTCGAAATCTGTCCTGTACGCGTTGCCTATGACCTCTTCATAGTCGCTGCCTATCAGAACTTCTACGTCAATGTTGCCTTTTGAATAGTGAGGCAGCTCTTCCTTCATTGGCTGCCTGTACCTTATTTTGTCTTCCGCTATGCCCAAAGAGCTTAGGAAATCGGCCTCGTTCTGCATCAGATACCCCATCAACGTGTTTGGCACAAGGCCTGAAGCGATGAGTTCGCTTATCTTCGCCTTGCTGCAATCCTGGCTGCCACCTTCCTGCACCTCGCGGGACAGGAAGTTTACCTCCTTTGACAGATTGGCAGTCTTTATCTCTGAGCCGTCTATGTAAAGCGCCTTGTCCCCGGGGTCGAAGAAGAACTCAAGCTCCATCTGCGAGAACTCCCTCATGCGTATCAGTATCTTCCTCGGCGATATTTCGTTCCTGAAGGCCTTGCCCACCTGGCCTATGCCCATAGGGAGCTTTATGCCGTACGCCCTGGCAAGCTTCTTGAAGTCGGTGAATATCCCCTGCGCCGTCTCTGGCCTCAGAAAGCCCTTGACATTGCCCAACGGGCCTATGTCTGTCCCCATCATCAGGTTGAAGTTGACCGCACGGCCAAGGTTGCCGCCGCATTTCTCGCATTTTATCCCGCTCTCCCTGAGAGCTTTGTCGAGATCCTCTATGCCCATCTTCAGAACTTCGTTGGCCCTCTTTGTGTCGCCCTTACCCTCGAAATATGCCTGCAGAAGCTTGTCCACCCTGTACGTAGCGCCGCATTTCTCGCATTTGGATATCGGATCGGTAAACGTGCTTAGGTGGCCGCTCGCCTCGAACATGATGCTTGGCCCTATGATCGATGTGAACACCTCCATGTTGCCCATGCCCGTTATGAACATATCCCTCCAAAGGCCCTCTATCCTGTGCCTTATGGAAACGCCTATCGGCCCGTAGTCGTAGAATCCAGCCAGCTCGCCGTATATCTCGTAAGACGGCAGCAGTATGCCGCGCCTGGAGCACAGGTTAACCAGCGCATCTATGCCTTCTTTCTTCATCATATGATTACCATATTGCATGATTCATGCAAGTAAAGCCACTTTCATGCCAAGCTTCTTGCCCACCAGGTCTATCATCGCCTTGCCGGAAGCTGCACGGTCTATCATCCTATTGAGCTTCTTCGTGTCCGCACTGGAAGCCGCATCCAGCATATCATCGCCAACTATGCCGCTGGCGTATGCAGCCTTGCCGAGCTTGGATATGTTCGCAGAGCATTTGTCCGATAGGTATTTGTTTACCGCTGCCTGCGTTATGCCAAGCGAAAGGGCTATGCGCGATTGGTCCATGCCGTACCTTTCCGAGAGGCCTTTTGCGAGCGCATACCTGACGGCTGGTATTGATAGCTTCATTAGGTCGCTGCAGTTTGCGGTCTTCATCCGATCACCACACATTTGCATGTCAGGCCCTGGATCACTCGTCTATGCCAAGCGAGTCCTTGAGCTTGCCGAATATGCCTTTCCCCTTCTGCCTGGCCTGCTGCTCATTCTTGTAATCAATGGTATCGTCGCTATCGTCTTCTTCGGCCTTCTGCTTCTTCTGGGGCTTCTGGGGCTTGCGCTTCGCAGACAGACTGTCCTGCGACCCTTCCAGCTGCGGTATGTCCTTGCCAGTGCTCGCGGCGATTATGCTGCCTATGTCCATCTTCTGGAAAGACGAATTTCTCAGCACTATGACGTTCGCAAGAGCTTCCTTTGCCTCGTCGACATCCCGCGAGTTGCTGCACACTGCCGCGCGCATCCTATCTGACTTGTTCGCTTCAGTGCACGTATAGATGGGCTTGTCGGTCACTACAAAGGCGAGCCTGAACGAATCCCTGTGCGACTCAAGCTCAGATACTATCTGCTGCGGCTCGCTCACGTCGCTTTCGCTTATTATTCCTATGTTGCCGCTCGCATTTACCATGTTCGCAAGCGCTATCCCGTTCCTCTTGCTATCGCTTACTATAAACACCTTCATAGTGCGTAAATTAGCAGTTATAATTATTAATCCTTTTGATGTTAATAGATAAGAGGTGTTTATTTGAGAGGAAAAGAGACTATAGTCATATGCGAATCGTGCGGCAGGAAGATACCAAGGAACAAAGCGGTTGCCTTTGAAAAGGCGGTGAGGTTCAACACCGAGCTCAAGAATGCTAATGATGTTAGGTTCTTCGAGAAGATGAAGGTATACTATTGCGTAAGCTGCGCAAAGCACAGGGGCATATTCGAGCAGAAGAAGAGGCAAGCAATAGAGCGCTCCAAGAAGTTGGTCTGATGACGATAAATCCCGATACGGATTTGCTCATATTCAGGGAAAGAATAGAAAGGGGCGAGTTCAAGCCGTCGGGATCCGTCGATATCCAGCATGAGGCAGCTCCAGTACAGCCTGTCGAGAACAGGGCAGTAACTGAGCCGCATGCCGAGTCAGGCAACGAGTACAGGTACCAGCAGATAGGGGGTGCGCCTGCGGCTTCCGGAGGGCCGGCGATGCAGCAGATAGGCAGCGTTCAGCGAGCCGGTGCGCCTGTAGAGGCGAATATGGGAGAGGTTGCAAAGGAGACTTATGTGCCGCCGTCAGAAGGCTATACGCAGGTCGAGACCGCGCTTGGTAACATACTCGGTGCTTCTGAAACAGAGAGCCTGATGGGCGACAAGGAGAAGAGGGTAACAAAGAGCGAGCGGGAGGAGAGGGAAGCGGCAGAGGGCATGTACTGCGTATGGCACCCATGGAGATCCGCCTATGCGATATGCCACTACTGCCATAGACCTTTCTGCTTCGAGGACCTTGTTGAGAGCAACGGCAACTATTACTGCCTTGAGGACATAGACAAAGCAGGGGGAGAGCAGGAATCGCTGAGCGGGATACGGAAGCTGCCGCTCAACCTTAACATAGTGTCGGGCATAATATTCATGGTGCCGATGGTAATTGTGCTCCTGTTCAGCGGCAACGGCCTTGCTGAAGCGATAACCTTCGCGCAGAGGGTAGGGTTTTTCACGTTCATATCAAATGCGACATTCGCATACGCAGCGGCAATGCTTGGCATACTTCTCGCTTTCTTCTGCTTCGTAGCAGGAGTGATGATATTTGTAGGCTCGAAGAAGAGCACATGGCTGGGGCTGTCATCTGATGTTACCACAAGCATGTTCTTCCTTTATGTTTTTGTTTATGCTCATGCGATTTATGCGCTTGCTGGCGCTGCGATAATGCTTGCAGGGCTTGCCATACTTATATATTCCAGGATGACTTACCAGCCAAGCGCAGAGGAGCTGGGCAAGGAGCTGGAGGTGAACAAGGCAGAAGCTCCGATAGAATTCCCCAATGCAGGGAGGTTCTAGGCGCGCTCGTTATATCTCCCCCTTTTCTCTATCTCGGACAGACGCGC
>JAJYTM010000040.1 GCA_021793035.1 Microcaldota archaeon | reverse complement strand
ACCCTTGCGCTTGCTGTGCGCCCATCGGAATAGTGCACTGCTATTGGATATACAATGCCATTGATTTCCTTCTGGTCTGGGAACACGGGAAATGTTTTCCTGAATATCTGCAGTTGCATCACGCTCCACCTAATTGGCGCACCTGTCTCTTCCTAAGGGAAACACAGTAGCGGAAATATGAGAGTGCCAGCCCCCTGGATATCTTTTTGGCGTATTTGAGGTATAGTACCGATGCGCCCAGAACTATGGCTGCAACAACCTCGATGAATATGAGATAGTCGCTTGCGTACAGGAACGCAGTGTAGAAGCCGATAGGGCGGCTCAATGAAAGCAACGTGGCCAGAGCTACGAAGCCATCAAGAAAAACCGACAGGTATGCCAAGCCCTTCAGATGCCTTTCGGCGCTCCTTAGGCTGTATCTAACAGCCACCCTCCGCACACCCAAAGCTGGTCACCATGTTGTGCTTCTCCAGAAAATCTTTAAAGGGTTTCCTACGATGCGGCTTTAGGAGAAGTGCGCCATATAGTTGCAGTCAGGAGATTCCATCTATAGTCACAGTGCCGTATCTCTCCTCCTTGAACTGCCTGGCGTATCCTTTAATATCTTCAGCGCTTATGCTGTACACATCGGATGCGTGCTCGTATAGCAAGGGTGTGGCGGACATGCCAATTGCCTTGTCCAATGCTTCTTTTTCGGCGTTTCCTTCATTGGGGGAGAACCTCTGCATTACGCTATCGCGGGCAGAATCGATCTCATGCTGTGTTACTCCGTTATGGGATATATCCTCAAACATCTTCACTATCGACTCTATTGAGTCCCTCTCCGAACCCTTTTTGACCTCGGCGTATGCGCTTATTATGCCGAAGCTTTCCGAAAGTATCAAGCTGTGCTGGATATTTATCGCGTCTGCATTGGTGGATAGCGATGCCAAAACTCTCTGCTTCAGTATATCTCCGATAAGGTACATGGCCAAATTCTCTTTGATGTTGGTACTGGAATAGCTTTTGCACCCATAGCCCACAATCACGGCTTCCTTTTCGCCTATTTCACTGCCGAGATGTACGTGAATATCTGAGGGCGCATAGAGCGGCGGCTTTCTTTCTGTTTCTTGATACTTCTTCTCGAAGCTGCCTAGTTTTTCCCGAAACAGCTTGAACACCTCTTTTGTATCTGCTCCGCTCACTACCCCTATTGAAATGTTCCTAGGCGTGTAATACTTCTTATACATCTCGCGCAATGTCTTGAAATCCGTCGAGCTTACCCCATTTATCTCTTCTTCTGTATCTATCCCTATGCTTTTGATGCCGTACAGTGCGAAGGGCATGTATGTCAGTGAATAAAAGCCCTTGACAGCGCCTTTCGATACTTCCTGCACTACGTCTTTTTTGGCTTGTATGTAAGTAGATTTGCTTAGGTCTGGACTAAATAGAATCTTTCCGATTATGTCAACTCCTTCATTCATGCGATCCATGTGCATAGTTTCTCTGTATATGGTATGCTCGCCCCTTGTGTATGCGGCGAGATACCCCATCTTCTTGCCTTCGTCTTCAGTTATGCCGTCTAATACAACATGCTCAAGCAGATGCGCCGAGCCCCTTTTGCCTTCGTCGTTGGAGCCAAAGTTTACTGACGCGGCCATCGCAGCTCCGGTAAAGCCGTCAACCTTTACAGCGTATATGGTCAACCCATTCTCCAAAGTAATTGAATCGAGGGCCGCTGCTTTCTGTTTCTGCATTCTGACACCCTTATATATCGCTTTTCAAGATATTTATCCTTATTTATCTGCTTGGGCTTGCAGCGTATTAGCGCACCAGGCATTTGCAAATTAAACTAAAGGATTAAAAGCCTGCAATGGGATTTAATAAGGGGGTTGAATGGCAGCAGAATCTAAAACCAAAAGATATGCTGGCGCTACAGGCGCAGCAATAGACATCATACTGATACTGTTCTTCTTTGCATTGCCGATTTATCTTGTGGGCCTTCTTGAAGGCGCCGTAATAGGCGTATTGGTGCTCATAATAGTGCTGGTATTCTCAATAAGGGTGGTTAGCCAGTGGAACAGGATGGCGGTGCTCAGGTTCGGAAGGTATGTCGGCATGATAGGGCCTGGCATATACTTCATAATACCTTTCATAGAGCACACGCCCATAAACGTGGACCTCAGGGTGATAAGCACGACGTTCAGCGCCGAGAAAACCCTAACGAAGGACAACGTTCCGGTTGATGTTGACGCCATACTCTTCTGGCAGGTCAAGGATCCCGAATATGCGATACTCAACGTGCAGGACTACATGCAGTCCGTGCAGCTTGCGTCGCAGACCGCACTGAGGGACATAATAGGCAAGAATGAGCTGTCTTCCATGCTTGCAGGCAGGGACATAATCGGGGAGGATATAAGGAAGCTCATACAGGCAAGGATAGAGGACTGGGGGATAACTGCGATATCCGTGGAGATAAGGGATGTAACGATACCTGCCGATCTGCAGAACGCAATGGCTCGCGTCGCCACATCTGACAGGGAGAAGCAGGCGAGGGTCATACTTGCAGAGTCGGAGTCGCTCGCCGCGGACAAGATGCTAGAAGCAGCAGAGAAGTACAGGAAGGACCTGTACGCGATGCAGCTCAGGTCGCTGAACATGATGTATGAAATCAGCCTGAGCGGCAAGAACCTTATAGTGTTCGTGCCTACGGAGAACAAGGGATTCAGCATACCGACGCCGTTCGGTGTGATGGGCCTTGAGCAATACGCGAAGGACCAGATGGCTGCGGCGCAGGCTTCACCGAAGAAGCAATCCAAGGCCAAAGGCCAGGGGCAGGACCAGGGAGGCGACGCATCTGGGCAATAGCTTAACTTAACTTCTGTATTCCTTTAGTATTTCCAGTATTGCCGACTCCAATTCAAGCATCTCGGCCTTATTGCTTATAGCCACGCGTATATATGGACCGTTCAGCCCGCTGAACTCGGATGCCGATGCGCGGAACACGAATATGTGGCGCTTCTCAAGATTCCTGTATACGTAGTCGAGCTCGTTCTCGTCCCTGAATCTAAGCAGCGAGAAGCGCGCATCTGAATCGAATGCCCATATGCCTATGTTGCGCGAAAACTCCTGAAAATCGTCGCGGAGCACCTTGGTCTCGCTTATCTTTTCTTTATAGTAGTCAACGCTTTTCAATGCAGCTATGCCTGCTGCGCGCGCTACCCTGTTGACGTTGTACTCCTGCTTTGAGACCGAGAATTTTGATATGACCTTCCTGTTCGACACCATATATCCCAGCCTAAGGCCGGCTATGCTGAAAGCCTTGGAGAACGTCCTCAGGACCACCAGGTTGGGGTACTTGTTTATGAGCCCTATGGCGCTCTTGCCGGCATACTCGAAATATGCCTCGTCGGCCACGACCACCGCCTTGGTATGCCGCACCACCTGCTCTATGTCCTGCTTTGGCACATAGGTTCCGGTAGGGTTGTTAGGGCTGCATATCCATACGAGGGTTGCCCAATCCAGGTCCTTTTTGGTGTAATTGATCTTGTACTCTCCCTTGCCATCAAGGCACTCCCTAAGCCTAACGTCCGAGTCGAGGCTCTTGCCGATGTATTCATACTCGCCATATGTAGGTGCAGGTATCAGTATGCGCCGGCCATAATGCGTAGTGAGAAGCCCTATCGCTTCGTCAGCGCCATTCGTAGCCAGTATGTTATCGCGCTTCACGCCGCAGTACTTTGTCAGTGCCCTATGCAGCTCGTCGTAACCCTCGTGCGGGTATGTGTCAATGAAAGGAATAGACTCTTCTATAGCACTTCTCACAGCCGGAGAGGGTTGGTACCCGGCACCGGAGTAATCCATGCGCAGAGCTTTATGGTGCTTATTCATATCACGAATTCCTACAGGCCAAAGGCCTTAGTCTATTTTACAGAACAACAGTATAAAAATGTTGCCATGGGTTTTCCCCTGCTTATAAAGGTTGTGGCGCCGTCGTAATGTATTTATATCTTGACGCGCCCTATACATAGACTCCCGGGTATACAGGCGATACAGGTGCAGATCGAAAGGAAGCAAGAAGCCATAGTGCACAGCAGCGATGCGGAGGTGGAAAGCCGCATAAAGCGCTCCGTCAGGAGCGTCAGCGAAAGCAGGCTGGGCAACGCGCTGCTGACAGAATACAGGGGCCTTGCATACGGTCTTAAAAAGGTGAAACGCAGGGATGGCACGGATTTATCGATATCGTATTGCGGCAAAACCATAGAGTTTACGCTCAACTTGAGGAATTTCAATTATCTCAATGAGCACAGGGCGTATATGAATTCCAATGAGGCATATTCCATATTCACTGCGAGGGACATGCGGATGCTGGAAGGGCTGGAGCACTATGCCGGCGTGTCTGGAGGCCTGACGCAGGTGCTGACGCAGGTGGCGTTGCTGCAGGAAAAGAATGACATCAGCACGGTCAAGCTGTGCGACCTGAAGCAGGAGCAGCTTGTCTATAACGCACTGGAGCTAGTCAGGTATGATGTGCTGCCGTCATCGTTCAACCTTCTTGCACACATAGATTTTATAAACAATTATAATGCAAATGTGGATAGGGGGTATTACAAGCGCATGAATATTGCAAGCGGAACGCGCTTCGAGCTCTCGCAGAACGATTTCGCCGCATTCCTGGACACGCTTAGACATGGCAGCAGGTCGTTCTTATACAGTTCAAACGTGTATCAGTTCAGGGTGCCTGGATTCCAGATGGCGGATGATGCCGATGGATTGCTGGACAACTGCTGGAACAGATGGGGGAACGTGCAGGAGCGCATCGTAGATTCATTCGCTGCGAGCAGCAGGTTTGCAGAAGGGAGCGCTTTCATGGCGGCATCGCCCGATTCTACAAAGTCGCTGGTCATTGGGAGGGATTCGTGCGGGTCGCACCTATATTCTTATTGCGCATCGGAAACGGACCACAGCAATTGCATACATCCGAGCCTTAGGCGCTAGGTCTTTCACGTCACCTTGAGTATTAGGGTACCGGTAGCCAGCTTTGGGAAGCCCGTCTGTATGTCCGTGTAGTTTATCATCAGATAGCCATGATAAAGACTGCCTATGCTCCCGGAGAACGGGGACGTACCGGAATAGCACTGTATTGTGAATGTTGTGTTGCTCGCTATGGGCAGGGTAAAGTTCTCCAGCGACATGTCCTGGTATGTCGCGTTCGTATTGCAGCCTATGCCCGTTATCAGTATGGGTGAAGCCGTAGACTGCTCTATGTTTATGAAAAGGCTGCCGCCCTGCGACAGCACGGCGCTCAGGCAGCTGAACTCAGCAGGCATTATGCATTGGGAACTCACGAAAGT
>JAJYTM010000039.1 GCA_021793035.1 Microcaldota archaeon | reverse complement strand
ACATGGGCGTGCACTACATGGTGGCGCCCAGCGAGGGCGAGGCACAGGCGAGCATAATGTGCAAGGAAGGCTTGGTATATGCAGCTGCGAGCCAGGACTACGACACGCTCCTCTTCGGAGCCCCGCTGGTCGCAAGGAACGTCACGCTGTCGGGCAGGAGGAAGCTGCCCAGGAAGAACATTTATGTGAATGTAGAGCCGGAGATGATGAGCCTTCAGGAAACCCTGAACGCCCTGGGCATAACGCACGAGAAGCTCATATGGATCGGCGTAATGCTAGGTACGGATTTCAACAACGGGATAAAAGGCATAGGCCCCAAGACCGCGCTGAAGATAGCGAAGAGCGTGCCTTCTATAAAGGCGCTCGAGGAGCACATAAAGGAGAAGTACAATGCGGAGTTCGAGCTCGACATAAATGAGATTATAGACCTCTTCGACAAGCCAGAGGTGAAGAAAGTCAGCGAGCAGGAGATCCAGAAAGGCCTTGAGAAAAAGCCCGATAAGGAGGCTTTGATACGGTTCATGTGCGACAAGCATGGTTTTGATTCAGCCAGAATAGGCAAGTACGCGGACAAGCTGGTTTCTGACAAGGAGAGCCGCAGGCAGATAGGGCTAGGGTCGTGGATGAAATGATGAAGTCAATCGGCGAAATCAGGGTTCGGCAAAAATGCAAAACAAATAAATATATTGGGAGTGGTTAAATACTCACAAGGTGTACAGATGCCAGACCAGAACACTAAAAGCAATTCGGATAACGACGACAATCCTGATGACATAATCAAGTTCAGCAAGTTCATCTCTAAGGTGATGACAAGCATCACGAAGAACCTCTCGGACATTTCCGAGCAGGGATCGAGCCCATACAGCTTCAATATAAAGATAGGCCCTGATGGCCTGCCGATGGTAGAAAACCTCCAGATGGAGCCCAAGACCCAGGCAGAGAGCAAGAAGGAAGCGCCTAAGGAGCCGCTTGTGGACGTTTTGGACGAAGGGGACGCACTCGTAATAGTGGCGGAGCTCAAAGGCATAAGGAAAGAAGACATATCCGTTTCGGCAAAGGCAGAAGAGATAACAATATCTGTCAACAATGACGCCGCAATATACTCCAGGAATATAGCACTTCCTGCGCTAATAGATCCGTCAAGGGGCAGGGCAAAGTACAACAATGGCGTACTGCAGATAAGGCTCAAGAAGAAGTCCACAAAAGCCACATATGCAATAAAAGTAAATTGAATGCTCTATATGGTTTATCCTTTGAACGCTCATTGTAATAAACGGTGTTAATGATGCAGAAGACAGTGAAGAAATCAAACAGGAAAATAGGCAAGGCATACAGGAAGCAGAAGATGAAGAAGCTGAAAAAAGCGAGCAGAAAGCTCCTCAAGGCCCAGAAAAGAAAATGAATGCTCTGGCATGATTCTTCTTTTACTAATGCAAGCTGCCCCCAGCCCCTGCTGTGCCCGGTCAAAACATGACAAAGCTTTATAAATGTTGTCAGTTTATTAAAAGCGAGGTGCGAGGATGGAGAGCAAGAAGGTTGTTGCTGCGATACTGATAATAATACCATTCATAGCGTATCTGGCTCTGCCGCTGTACAATACGAAATTCCCAGAAGTATACGGACTGCCGTTCTTTTACTGGTACCAGATAATATGGCTTCCTATATCCGGTGTGCTATTTTACATAGCCGCGGTTCTGATAGATAGCGGCCGCAAGAAGGCGAAAGGGCGCAGATCCTCAAGATAGGTGTTTGAATGATAAACGAACTCACATTTTTGGTTTTCGTAACCCTGTTCATAGTATTCATAGTGATTGGCTTCTTGGGCAGGCTGTTCAGGAAAGGCGACTTGTCAAAGATAGAGGAATGGGGCCTTGGTGGAAGGAGGATGGGTACCGCACTCGTCTGGTTCCTCGTAGGTGCTGACCTATTCACAGCGTATACATTCATAGCTGTGCCGTCGAGCATGTTCGCCGTCGGCTCCCTCTACTACTTTGCAGTGCCTTACGTATCAATAACTTTCGCCATAGCCATGCTGACGATGCCTAGGCTGTGGAGATACGCCAAGAAAAGAGGCTATGTCACTGCAGCCGACTTCGTGAAGGACAAGTTCAACAGCAGGAACCTTGCAATAATAATAGCAGTCACTGGCATAGTTGCAGAGCTTCCATACATCGCATTGCAGGTGGTCGGAATGCAAGCCATACTTTCTGCCATGCTTGCCGGAGTTGCAAACTTCGCCCTAGTAAGCGACGTAGCATTAATACTCGCATTCCTCGCAATTGCAGGGTTCACATACTTCGCAGGATTGAGGGGCGTGACATTGACAGCGGTTTTCAAGGACATACTGATATTCACTACTGTTATAGTGGTCATACTGGCGGTGACTTTTGCAGTAGGCGGCTTCGGCAAATCTTTCGCAGCGGTGCCAACGTATGTTACCCTGCCGCCTGCATATAGTACTGCTTACATAAGCCTGTTCGTGATGAGCGCCTTCGCGCTGTATCTATATCCTCACGCGATAAACGGCAGCCTTAGCGCTCAGGACGACAAGAAACTGAGGAGAAGCCAGGCGCTTCTGCCCATATATGCCATAGGGCTTGCATTCATAGTGCTGTTCGGTGTGATGGTATATGCAGTGCCTTCCGCGATGACGTACCTGCATTCTATTCCTGCAGCAAGCCGCGGCGTGCTGGTAGTGCCTACTTTAATAGCATCAACGATGCCTGGATGGTTCACCGGCTTTGCCTTCCTGGGCATATTCATAGGAGGACTGGTTCCAGCAGCAATAATGGCGATAGCTGTGGCTAACCTGCTCACCAGGAACATAATCAAGGAGATAAAGCCAAAGATGACACCACGCAACGAGACCAGGTCGGCAAAATGGATTGCCGTGATATTCGAATTCGTGGCTCTGGGTTTCGTATTCGCAGTGCCTGCTACGTATTCGATACAGCTGCAGCTTCTTGGCGGCATCATAATACTTCAAACCCTTCCTGCAGTATTCATAGCGCTGTTCACCGACAAGCTCAACAAGTATTCCATAATGACAGGCTGGGCCGCTGGCATAATAACCGGCATAAGCCTGCTGGAATACGTGAACAACTACGGCTTGCTTACCAAGTCCCTGATATCAAGCCCGTTCGGCGTGATATTCATAGGTGCGATAGCGCTTGCAGTTAACCTGCTTATCGTAGTAGTATGGAGCGCCATAGCACCAGGGAAGGCATCGAAGAGCTTCCTGCAGGCAACGAAAAACGTATGACAGAACAACCAAGCAACGCGCTTTTGGGAGGGCTTTGCCACCCTCTTTTTCAGTATCCTGCCATTCTTGCTTTTGTTTTGCCGTCATATAGTGTATAATGTGCAAATAGCGGAAGTGAGCAACGTTTATAAATTTATCTATTGATACGTTAAACATATCTTGGCGGTGCAGCAATGGCTGAAGGATATTGCGATGGGATATCCAACAAAGCCAAGAAGAAGTGAACCCCACCTCACTTCTTCTCTTTTTCTTTCTTCTTACCTATTCATATATGCATGCCAATGCCTAGGCCGTATCTGCCAGGCCGTTAGCTTATATCGACGTACATCTGGTCGTTGAATTCGTATGCAGCTGATTCATCATCAAGGCTGAATGCCTTGAGCATATCGTCCTTATTGCCAAACTTCTCTACTTTGCCGTTCTCTACGTCCATCATGACTACGGATCCGCCGAACTCGTAATACACGTATATGCTGCGCATGCTGTCCCTGGATACTACCACCACTTTTGAGGAAGGATTCCCCAAGGCTATCAGAATGCTGCAAAGCAGTATGCTCTTGTCGGTCACGTCGCCCAGCATGAAGCGCAGCGTCTCTTCAGGCATAAGCCAGAATTCTATGGGCAATGCGGTGCTCCCAATGCCTTTCGAAACGAAGTCGAAGGCCTTCATGCCAGCATCATAGAAATTGGCATCATAGTCATAGTTGTCGAATTCGCTTTTTATGTCTGCGGCTTTTCTCGCCACCATGGCAGCCTTGGGCGTTACAAGCGTGGGCAGTTCGGCAACAGACAGCGCCTCCTTCTCCTCTATGTAATCCTTGTATTTTGAAATAATCAGCAGATATATGTTACTGAGGCGCACATAACTATCTAGGGAATCGCGCAGGCTCTCAATTTCATTCTCTCTGCCTGGTGCATCCGTGCTTTCCATATTATTGATAACCTATATGAAGTATAAAAAGCTTACCTAAACTGGCCGATTCTGCCGTGAGGCTATGATGCCGGCAATGCGGATTAATATAGCAAAGAAAAGAGAAATAGAAGAAGAAAAGTGAAAAGCGGTGAAAGATATGGAACCGCTTTCACTTGTATATCGACTGGTACTTGGCTCCAGTATCATCAGTTATGTGTATGCATTCCCCTTCGCACTCTATGAGGCACGCCTGGCAGAGTATGCATGCCGAGCCGTTTACACCAACGGATATGCCGCCGCTCGTGCCATCGTTGTCCTTGGCGAAATGCTTGTGGCCGTCCTGCACGCTCGCCCACTTGTCGTATACTGCCTTGTCCGTTACTCCCTTCCACTTCATCTCTTCAGGTGCAGTATCGGAATTCGCACTTTCTGCATCGGGATTGTCGGGGGTTCCCCTGCCCTTCATCTGGAACACCGCGACCGGGCACACATCGAAGCAGTGCTGGCATCCGGTGCACTTCGTCTTGTCAACATATACATCCATCTAATCACGTCATAAAACTATACTGCCTTAAGGCTTTAAAACTATGCGTGCGCGAAGTAGATGCAAATACAAATACCTGCTATGCGCGACGCTCAGCTGCTCAGCCGAAAAGCCCAGCCAATCCTCCTGCCGCTTCCTCCTCGCTCTTCTTATCCTCTTTCTTTTCCTCCTTCTTCTCCGCCTTGCCCGGTGCTGCCGCTGCCTGCTGCGGTGCTGCCGCCTGCACGCTCTGGGCGTTCTTTATCACTTCCTTTATGTTGACTCCTTTCAAGGAAGAGACTATGGCCTTTGCCTGCGCCTCGTCCGGGCTCATTCCGGCAGCCTTTATCACTTCGAGGATGTTCTGCTCGTTTATCTCTTTTCCTGCTGCGTCAAGCAACAGTGCTGCATATACATATTCCATATCTTTCACCTTTAAGCGTTATCATTTCCAGCGCCCGCATTCAGGCTCGCAGCCTGGAGCGCAGCTGCGCCGAGCAGCTTCTCGACTATGCCCTTGTCGTACAGCCTGTACTCTATGCCAAGGTGCATCGCGCTGCCGTATGCCTTGAGCAGCATGCTCTTTATTGTAAAGCTGTTGACTATGTTCGCCGCATAGCTTATCGCTATCGCTTCTCCCAGCGCCTTGGCGATGTCCCTGCTCAGCCCTTCCGGGGTTATGCTGAGCGCCTTCTGCGTGAACAGCATGCCGTCCGAGAATATCACCGACGGGGTTATGCTCGCCACTATTGGCTTTATGCCAAGGGTGTGCAGCGCCTTCGAAAGGCCCGTAGTTATGACCTCTCCCTCCTTAACCGTCTTGTCCTTGCCTATTACGACCTTTCCCTTCTGTATCTGAACGTCTATGCCTGCCTGCTTCAGCTCCGTTACGGCCTGCCCAGGCTGCAGTGTG
>JAJYTM010000038.1 GCA_021793035.1 Microcaldota archaeon | reverse complement strand
ACGTGCTAAAAAAGTATTTCGGCATTGAAGCAAAATCTGTTGAGCGTCTGAACTATATGAAGAATTACGTGGGCTCAGGTCTCGCAGGCTCTTTTGCGCATAATGCGCATGTCGCCAACGTCCTCGCCGCCACTTTCATAGCATACGGGCAGGATGTCGCGCAGATAGTGGATGCGGTTAATGCGTTCGACGATGTAAAGGCCGAAGAGGACGGCAGCCTGTACATTTCTCTCTACATGCCTGACCTAGAGGTCGGCACCTACGGAGGGGGCACGCACAGGGAAACCGCGAAGGAGCTTCTGCGCGCGAGCGGAGTATACGGCGAAGGCGACAATGACGGAAAGACGAAAGTTATGCTTGCAGAACTGATAGCGGCGGCTGCATTGGCAGGCGAGCTCAACCTCCTATGTGCCGAAAGCGCCGGGGTGCTTGCCGAGGCGCATTCAAAGCTCATGAGGTGAGCGCTGCAGGCAGTGCCTTTCGCTTGCAAGTATGAGCAGCGCCGCGAAATTCATAAACCCCAACAGGCATTGGCCGTAAAGGCTTGGCGCGGATAGGAAAAAAGATAGCAAGCTATAATATTATCAATGTGAGTGGGAAAACCCACACTCTTTAGAGGTGGGATGAGAGCGAACCGCAAAGCGTATAAATTTGAATGATGCAATAAATACTGATTGGTCGTCTTGAATCACCTATAAGTATCTTCAACAAATAGACATCCATAAACTTCTAGATTTGTTGAAGCCCACATGCTTTAGCTGTGGGAGAATGTCACAGGCTGCAATAATCAGTGATGCTATGTTCATAGCGATAGATGGGATAGACGGGACCGGGAAGACGACGCAGGCGGCCAAGCTTGTAAAGAGGATGAACGACGAGGGACTCAAGGTCGAGCTCACAAAAGAGCCGACTGACGGGCCCATAGGCTCGATCATAAGGTCAATGCTGTCCTCTTCCGCAGAAAGGCCTTCGCTGCTGTCCCTGCAGCTTCTCTTTACAGCGGACAGGAACGAGCACGTGATTGCCTACAAGGGCGTTATGGAGAGCAAGGACGTAATACTCGTTAGCGACCGCTACTACTTTTCCACAGTTGCCTACGGTTCGGCATCCGGCATAAGCGCGGAATACCTGAAGCTCATAAATAGCATATTCCCCAAGCCGGACCTATCCATAATATTTGAGGCGAAGCCGGAGATAGTCATGGGAAGGATTGATAGAAGGGGGCAGAAGGAGATATTCGAGCATGTGGAGTTCCTCAACAAGGTGCAGGCTGCATACAGGAGCGAGTTCCCCGATGCGGTATTCATAGATGCCACTAAGCCCTTGGAAGCGGTCCACGAGGATGTCTACGCTGCGGTCAAGGGATTCCTGCGCCGCTAGACCATATGTGGCTGCATCATTATTTCATGCTGCTTACCAGGAACTCGCCGAACTCCTTTGTCCCGAGCGGCTCGACTCCAACGAACCTCGCTATATCTGACGTAACCTTCTTGGACTTCATTGCCGTGCCTACTGCATTCGCAACCGCTTCCGCAGCTTCCTTCCACCCCAGGAATGTGAGCATGAGCTCCCCTGCCTTTATCATGCCCATCGGGTTTGCTACGTTCTTTCCCGCATACTTCGGTGCGGTGCCGTGCGAAGCCTCGAACATGCCTCCGTTGTCTCCCACGTTGGCGCTTCCGAGCACTCCGATGTCGCCTATGAGCGCACCTGCAGCATCCGATATATAATCTCCGTTGAGGTTTGGCGCCAGTATCACATCGTATAAGCTCGGCTTTGTCACTATCTGCTGGAACATGTTGTCTGCAATCCTGTCGTTTATAAGTATCTTGCCGCTCGGCATAACGCCGTTGTACTTGGCGCTCAATTCATCCTCTGTGACTACCCTGTCCCTGAACTCTGCGACTGCTACATTATACGCCCAGTCGCGGAACGCACCCTCGGTGTATTTCATTATATTGCCCTTGTGCATTATAGTTACTGATTTCCTGTTGTTGTCTATCGCGTATTTTATCGCCATCCTCGCAATTCTCTCTGTCTTGCTCTTGCTTATCGGCTTTATTCCCACACCAGCATCATTGTCAACCTTTATCCTCATGTCCGATTCGAGGAACGATTTCAGCTTCGGCAGTTCGGGATCGTCGTACTTCCACTCTATGCCCGTGTATATGTCATCCGTATTCTCCCTGAATATCACCATGTCGACGTCCTGCGGCCTCTTGAGCGGGCTGTCCAGGCCCTCTATGTACTTGACAGGGCGTATGTTGGCATAAAGGTCCAGGAGCATGCGTATCGAGACGTTGAGCGACCTGAATCCGCCTCCAACCGGCGTGGTGAGCGGCCCCTTGAACAGGACCTTGTAATCCTTGAGCGCCTCCTTTGCCGTGTCGGGAAGCCCGGATCCGCTCTCTTTCTCTGCCTTCTCGCCGAGCAGAAGCTCAACCCATTCTATGTGCTTGCTTCCTTTGTATGCCTTCTCGGCTGCAGCATCTACGACATTCTTCGCCACCGCCATTATCTCCGGCCCTATCCCGTCGCCATACGCAAAAAGAATCCTAGGGCTATCCGGGACAGACCACTTCCAATTTTCAAAGGTTATGTTTCCTTCCATATCATCACGAATATAGAGCAATCTATGACCAGCTAAGGCTTTATACCATTGCCAAAATTTGCATATACGCATGGTGAAAACAAGCATCATCAACATAATAAATACGTTGGCTTCATAATCCCCATATACGCTTTATGGGATTGGTCCGATGGATATGAAGCAGGTTCGAAGCAGCAAGAAATATGCATATGCGGCGCTGCTTCTAGCGATGCTTGCACTCTCGTCTGCGCTGGTTCTGCACTTGTACTACCAGCAAGGCGTGTACTGGGACTTCATAACGCACTACCTATACTCAAAGGCTCTGATAAGCAGCTACTTCTACAAGTCACTGCTCAACGGCACCCTGCCGCCCGCAATACAGAGCGAGAACCATTTCTACCTCGAACCCTTTCGTGCGCCCCTCATGTCGGTATTCCTCATTCCGTTTGATCTGGTGTTCGCGCAGAACGCAATACCATCATATTTGGCCTTCGAGGTGATCCTGCTTCTGCTCTCAGCAATATACCTCGCCAAGGGCATGAACGCAAACCCCCTGATTGTCGCACCGATGCTGATGGTGCCATATTCGATGATATACCTGACGGTGCTCAACGGCACCGAAATGCTTTCACTGATACTTGCGATATTCGCCATAGGCCTCGCCGTTAGGGGGAAATGGCAGAGCGGCGTATTGATAGCTTTAGCTGCAATGGCTAAGTACAGCTCGCTGGTGTTTGTCCTGCCTATTCTGTTCATGCCCAAAGGCACAAGGTGGAATGCGCTTGCTGCCGGCTTCTTCACTACGATGCCATGGCTCGCCGCCAATTATTTCATATTCGGCAACCCTATGTTCAGCTATATAGATGCGATAGAGCAGGTATTCGTAGCACCTCCTCCATCACCCACTTCGGTGCACGCCGCGCTGATGATATCGATGTCGGAGGTGTTCTATAATCTTATCCCTTTCATGCTCCTTGCCGTGCTGCTCGCCGCATTGGTGTACGCAAAGCGCCGCAGGCTTCCGAAAAGCGTCGATTACAAATACAAGATAACTGCGGCATTCTGCGCCGTATCCCTTCTGGCTTGGTTCGCCTTCGCCGTGCACGGGTCAATAAATACACTGCCGCGCTGGGGCTATATCGTATCTGCGGGTACGGTGCCGTTTCTCGCGCTGCTGATATACGGCCTAATGCATGATGTGCACAAGCTTTACAAAAGCCCCCTGGCAAGGAACGCAATAATGTATGCCTCTTATTCATTTATCATATTGGCATTCTTCGCGCTGACATTCTTTGCATATACCCAGATGGGCAGCCATCCTTTTGAAGTGATGGGATCCGGAAGCCCAGTGCTTCTTAATGCTGTGCAGCAGGTGCATTCATTGGGCCTGGCCGATTGCAGCTTCATATCGAATGCGTGGCCCTATCTGCGGCTCTACGGCATAAATGCCCACAATCCATACTACTACAATTCGACCATGTACCGGTATCCGATACTGGTATTCAGTTCTTTCATAGGGGCAGGCAACAGCGTCGCTGAGCTCAACATATCAAAAACGTACAACTATAGCGGGTTTGAGATACTGATTCCTGAAAACAGCACGTGCTAGCCTATCCCAAGCACCATTACCTGCCGGTGCCCGCTCCTACTGCTTGGCTGACCTTGTCGTAGCCGTCCCTCCTCAATAGGGCAGCCAGGCCCTTGTTTATCTCGTTGGCGATATTCGGCCCCTCAAATATCATCGCGGTGTAAACCTGTACGAGCGATGCACCGTTGAGTATCCTGTAATATGCCTCTTCTGCGGAATCTATGCCTCCTACCGATATTATCGATATCCTTCCATCCATCTCGTTTGACAGGGCCTTCAGGGCGTTCCTGCTATACCTGCGCAACGCTGCCCCGCTTATGCCGCCATCAAGATTTGAGTTAGGGATGAGGGTAAAATCGCGCGAGGTATTTGTGGCTATTATGCCGCTTCCTCCAGCGTCTGCTACCGCATGCCCGATTTCAATCATATGTTTTGGCGGGTTATCCGGCGATATCTTCACAAGGACCGGCTTCATGGATGCGCTTCTGATTGCTCTTACTGCGTCCGTTACAAATTCTGCATTCTCCAGGTCCCTGAGTCCGGGAGTGTTTGGGGATGACAGGTTTACCGCTATGTACGATGCAAATTTGCCGAGAGTTCCTGCAAGTTCAACATAATCTTCTAGGGCGCGTTCATTCGGCGTTGCCCTATTCTTACCAAAGTTTATCCCTACGGGCATCTTGAAAGGCATGCCCCTGGACATGTTGCGGGCGAACCGCTCTTCTCCGCAGTTGTTGAACCCCATGCTGTTCTGCACGCTGCTTTCATCAGGATGCCTGAACAGCCTTGGCCTTTCATTGCCGGGCTGCGGTTCAGGAGTCACTGTGCCCACTTCGGTGAAGCCAAAGCCCAGATTGTATGTCGGTGCTATGAGCATAGCGTTCTTGTCGAAACCAGCTGCAAGCCCTACCGGGTTCTCCACATTCATGCCGAATGCTTCCGAACGTAGGGGTTCGTAATCCCTTCTGCCCTCCACAAGCGGCGCGAGAAGCTTTGGGGATATACCGCTCGCCCTGAGGTATGCATCAGCAGCAGCGTTTATCCTTTCCGGATCTGTCTTGAAGAGCAACGGCCTGATCACACTATACATGTTTGCGCGGTTCATAGTAAATCACACTTTCGACCTGCTCAGCGCAACATCGCGCATGTTCACCCCCTCCCTGGAGAGCAATCCCGCTATCATCTCCGCTAGCTTTATCGCATACGTGTTTGATGGGAGCATGTCCCTGTATTTAGCTACCTCATTTATGGTGCGCTTCATATAGGCATCCCTGACATCCAAGGCATACTTCACAGCGTCTGTCCTCTCTATTATCCTCTTCAGCCCCTCTATGTCATCATCGGTCTTCTGCTCCTTGCTTTTCTTGTATACCCTGTCTACGAAGGCTCGTTCATCGGCTGTTGCGTTCTTATACGCATACGCCATTATGAGCGTGTATTTGCCTTCCTTCAGGTCGCCGTCGCGCTCCTTGTCCTTCCTGAAATTGAGGATGTCCTCCACATCATCA
>JAJYTM010000037.1 GCA_021793035.1 Microcaldota archaeon | reverse complement strand
TCGCAGGATATAACAATAGAGAACAGCTGCTGATGCTCCTTGCATGCCCAAATGTTATTTTAACTTTTCCTGCCCATGCATTATGGTAATTGAATGGCAAAGGAGATAGAGCTGCCGATTTATGGCGTAAACCCCGAAATCGCGAGGGAAAGGCTTGCATCGGTTGGCGCAAAGCTGGTGGGCAAGCACCAGTTCAGGAGGGTGAATTTCCAGGTGAGGAAGCCGATTGAGGATGCATCCAAAGGATATTACACCAAATGGATAAGGGTGAGGACGGACGGGGCCAAATCAACGATAACGCTAAAGGAGCAGATAGGCAAGGGAATAGAGGGCAGGCTGGAATATGAGGTAGAAGTATCGGATTTCGAGCAGGCGGTCAAGATAGTGCACAGGCTCACGCCTGAGGCTGAATTCGACTATTTCGAGAACTACAGGGAGGAGTACTCCCTTGGGGAATTCACCATAGAGCTTGACAAGTTCCCCATGCTCGAATACAGCATGGAGATAGAAGGTCCGTCGGAAGAGACGGTGAACGAACTCTATGCGAGGATCAATGTAGGAGGCAGCATAGAAGGCAACAAGTCAATACCCACAGACGAGTATTACAGGATACACGGAGCCGACTATTCGAAGCTGCAGGAGAGCTACGCAGACACCATAACTTCGCTTCTTTCCGACTAGTTGCGGCGCGCTCTTTGGAGGAAGAAAATGAAAGATTTTTATATTGTCCGATATAAATAGTATTATATTAATATAAATATGCATATGAATCGGACATTATGACCGATATTTATAGTATATATTAAATTTATCAAGATATAAAAATCGGACGATATGATGAACAAAAAATGCTTAGCTTATAGGTATATTGCCGAACACGCGCTCGCAGACAAGAAGATGAAGTTTACGGTGCGAGGCATAGCAAGCGATCTCTCCGTTGCCCCGGATACGATAAGCAACGCCGTGGCTCCGTTGAAAAGGACAGGAGCCATAGACATGCAGAGGAGGTATTTTACCCTTATCAACTTTGAAAAGCTACTTGCCATCTGGGCCGTAGCTAGGAACTTCGACAGAGACATCGAGTACAAGACGTATGTGGCAAGGCGAAGCACGGCTGAAATAGAGGATATGCTTCCATCTGGCATAGCGTATACTAATTATTCAGGCTACACAAAACTATTTGGCAATGCAGTGTCTACATACAGCGAGGTTTATGCGTACGCAACCGAGCAGGCAGTTGAAGAAATAAAGAAGAGATTCCCGAAAAACCTGCTCTCAAAGGGCTCTGATTATGGCAACCTAATAATACTCAGACCGGATTATGTACTGTCAAAAAGGATAATGGGCAAAGCGCTGCAGGGATCCGCCGTTTCCATGCCGCAGCTCTATGTAGACCTTTGGAATGCCAAAGAATGGTACGCATATGAATTCCTTAAGAGGCTGAAAGAGAAGATAGATGACAAATATGCCAAGGCAATTCTGGAATGAGGAACAGACGCGAAGAAGCATGGAGCTGCTCAACAGGCTGTCCAAGGATGTTGATTTTGTACTTATAGGAGGCTGGGCAGTATTTATGTATGCAAAACAGCAGATGAGCCTCGATGTGGACATTGCAGTAGCTTATGATAGCTTGGAATATTTTAGGAGGTACGGCATAGGCGATTACAAAAATACTAGGATTAAATATTCAATAATAGATGGAACGTATGTAGACCTGTTTGTGGAGAACTTCTCGGACAAAGACATGCCATTCCCCATAAAGACCGTTCTGGATAATTATTTGACCATTGAAGGAATAAAGGTCGTTGACAGGGAACTGCTACTAATCCTGAAGCTCTGGGGGTATTTCCGCCCAGACCAGCAGAAGATCAGGAAGGACGTGCTTGATGTTATTGCTTTGCTTCTCTATGGCGATATAGATCTCAATAGGTTTAAGGAGCTGGTTGAATTGTATAAGGTACCAGAAGGAAGGAGCATAAATGTACTGCTAGAATACATCGACAAAACGCCGCAAGTGCAGGATTTTATAGATATGGATGCAGATGGGCTAGGGAGGAAGCTGCATGCATATAAGCAGCAGCTTAAGAGCCTTTTCGGCGTGTGATGCAGCATTGGCAGCAATTATCTGTTCCTAGCGATTGATACAAGGCTGCCAACCTTCTCGACATGCACACCCAGCCCATAGATTAATGACACCGAATCCACGAACAGCGAGAAGGCATCTCTGCTACGGGCCCTTGCGCCCTTGAGCATGTCCCTTATCGCGGCGGCGCTCTCATCCATTTCGGCCCTTGTCTCCTCGTTTGTGGATCCTATCCAGCTGAAGTAGAGCTCCTTCCTCAACGTGTCGAGCTTCCTCAGCAGCACGCCATTGCTTCTGAATCCTTCATTCTTGACGACTATGTCGAGGCATGCTATAGCGATGCCTTCCACATCCTTGAATTCGTTGCCGAGCCTCTTCCTCATGCTGGCAAGCCTGCTGGTGAAATACTCCATCTGGAATTGCCTATTGCCCTTCAGGTAAGGGAAGCCGTTCCTTGATATTTCTATAGAAATCTTCTCGCCTGAAAGCTGCGATGCCATGATTCCCAATGCAGAGTTGAATATGCGAAGTCCTATTGGATTGTCTTTGTAGTCCTGCATTCTCCTGCTGAGCTTGATCCCTGCCTCTACGCCATTGCCATTAAGCTGGTGCAACGCGCTAGCCCTCGATGCGAACAGAGAAAGGGCGATTTTCTCTATGCCTTCAACGTTCTCACGCCTTAAAACATTCGCATTCCTGGATATGTAATCGATTGCCGAGTAGAGAAGCGCAGCGGCGTTGGGGCCCTCCTTTAGAAGGAAATCGTTGCTGAACGAGGCGGCGTCGGATATGGCGTTGGCGGCGTATACCCACGAGTATTCCGAGCTCGGCGGCAAAGACCTTGCCAGGTGCGCCATTGCTGTGATATCGGCGCTGCTTAGCTGGAATGCGATGCCATCGTTAAATCCAGGCTTGTTGAGCGCTCCCAGTGCAGGCCTGCCTTCATCTTCTTTCATCGCATCGTATATGGAAAAGCCAATTGCCTTGAAAGTGCCTCCCTTGGCATACCTGCATGTCTCGGCGAGCATCTCGTACAGATATGTAGAAGGCGTTGACCTTCCGTATGCGGGTTTGACCAGGCTATCGAACTTTTCAAGCTTTTTTGCTATCGATGCCGCGTCCGCGCTGGCAGCTCTTTTTGAAGACGTACCGCGGACATCAGTGTATAATGCTTCACCCACGGATTCAAGCATGCGCATCGATTCCTGTGCCGTGATATGCGCGAAGTTGCTGTTGTATGCGCGTATCACTTCCTCTAGCATATCCGTGGCGTTCAAATCAGATGACAGGGCCGTATTTGAGCATTTGCGCAGCGCCGGGCGCACTGCCAGGACCAGGCCCGCTACAGGCAATTCAGAGAGCCTTGTGGCTTTCAAAGCCGGGCTCGTGACGCCCTGGTGCCCCTTCTCTACGGTGCTGTTTGTCTCCGTCATGGAATCAGGGTATTGGAAAGCATGAGATATTTATATGCTGCGGCGTGGCAGTATAAATCCTGGGCTGGTTTATGCCGCAAAGGAGCTCGCATTGGCAAGGGAATTCGAGTCAGGGGGCGACAGCGAAGCTGCCGAGAAGGCGACAAGGCAATGCGTAAGGAGCTTGATAAGGGTTGCTGACAATCCTAACATACAGTCTCGGGATAGGAGATATGCTGCAGACCTGTTCGGATCCATACCGTATGAGCTTATAGGAGTGGCACTGGATGAGATGAACAGATACATGCGCGGCAGGCTTGTAACTACTAAATTGCTCTCAGATAGATATGACATGATGACAGAGGACGAGGTCTATTCAAAGCATCCGTGGAATAGGATGCTCAGGAGGAGGGACGTCCATTACGATTTCCCGGATCGCAGGTGAATGACGCGGCACTGCCCATCGTTCCCTAAGGCTTTAAGCTGCCAGACTCATCGCTATGGCAAGCAGGCCGAATGCTATTATGACATAGCCCTGGAACGACCTTAGTGCAACGAAGCTTATCCTTGCCGATGCATATGCGCCGAGAAGGCCGCCCAGTGCGCCGCCTATTACCAGTGGTATTGCAAGCACCATGCTTGAAATGTCAAGCCCTGGCTTCAGGAAATGCGTAGTTGCGCCTACAGCCGATGTGATTATCATCGCGGCCACAACTGTTGAGAATGCAGTTTTAGGGTTTATGCGCCTTATCGCAGTCAGGAATGTGCCCATCACTGCACCTATGCCTATGCCAAACAGGCCCGCAAGCAGGCCTGCGAGCAGCGATGCCGCGCCGGTGCCGTACCCTGCCCCGGGGGTAGCCAATACGCCTCCAGCTACCCTGTATTCATTGAAGCTCTCCTTCAAGTAGGCTTTGCCCCTGTTCTTCCTTGCTTCTATCTTGGTGGCAGCCAGTGAGAATATGCCCAGTGACAGGCTGGTGAAGCCAAAGGCGAGATCAAAGGTGCCTACTGCTATGAAGTAGCTCGCTACAGACCCTATCACAGCGCCCGTGCCCGCAGCCATTGCAATAACATAGAAAAGCCTCTTGTCTATCGCTTTGGCCTTCGCGTTGAATGCCGAACCCGCAACGGTGCTCGCGATTATGGTCAGGAGGCTGAACCCTCCCGCAAGCACTGGATTCATCTTGAACACGAAAAGGAGAACGACCATGAGCAGCACGCCTCCTCCTATGCCTGCAATGTTGCCTATGGCGCCTATAGCAAGGGCCGTGGCAAGGAAGATCATAATCTCGGTCAGAAATTCCATCAGAAGGCCATTGGTTCTTTGAGTCCAATCTATATCCAACTATAAAGCATATATATTTGGCTGAATAAAGCCCGCATTATGGATACGGAGCAGATTGGCGCGCCTCCGGGCAGCCAGAGCGGCATGAAGGGATTGGCTTATCAGATGCATAAGCTGCCGCAGGGCGCCCCGAATCGCATATTCTTGGTGTTCTCCAGGCTCGCCGAGCAGCTGGGTGCAAGCATAGCCCAGGCGAACGATTTCGCTGCCGCTGCTACGTTCATGTACGGCATAGCGGTAGGAATGGTCACGCAGCGCGATTCGAACGTTGCAATTGCGATAAAATCCATAATAGCCAGGCTGCTAATCGGCTCCGGGCTGGTCGGCGGGCTCGATGGGGCCAAGAACATTGATGAAAAGGGCCTGGCTGCAGCCATAGCCGATGCAAAGAAAATATCGCCGGTGAAGCTCAATAAGGCGTACCGAGAGCTCGAAGGGCTGAACCTGGACTATTACATGCGCAATGTCCTTGGCATGATTTCAGTGGTAGATGCAGAGAACGTAGGCATGAAGGTGCAGAAATTGCTTGGCACAATGCGCAGCGAGCACTACAACTCCATATACGACACTGCAATAGAGCTGGAGCGCATGTCAACGCGCCGCGGGCTGAACCAGAATTTCGTGCGCTTCATGTCGGACATGTACATATACGCCCTGAACCCGCTCAAAATAGCCCTGTTTGCAGCTGCGCATGACAGTGCTGGGATGGACAGCTACAGCGCAATTGTCGATGGGGCAGTCAAGCGCTTCAAGCCTCTCGGCTCGGTGAAGCAGAGTGCGCTTTATGCTACCCTCAAGAGGGATTCGGGCATATGCGGATCCAGATGCTTGGAACGCGGGGACGATGGGAGGTACGTGGCTAACGAGGATGTGTGGGCGCTTGCGTCTTGGGCGTCCGCCAGGGGCTACAGGACCATGGAGGAGATTGCCCGCTCAGGCGGCGCACATGCTGGCTTGGGCACATTGACTGCGCTGCTTGGCGCAGAGACGCGGAGCAAGGTGCCTCATTCGCTATCGCTTTACGCTATATTTGACACC